>DNOQ01000387.1 GCA_003501665.1 Bacteroidales bacterium
CTTCTCGAATTAACCGGCCCTGCAGATCCAAGAAGCTGAATTCTGGTGCCGGCCGAGTTCTTTAATCCTTTAAGAGTTATATTACTCTTTGGCCATTCAGTGCAGATAACATATAGATCCTTGTTCTTCTTTGTAAAGAAGATTGTTTTATTGGTTTCAGGATTTATTGCTTCATCATTCATGCTTTTTATGAAAGCCTGTGTCCCGTATATAGCCTCTCCGTTGTTCTTAAGCCAGTTACCTGTTTCCATTAACCGCTGCTGCATGATAACCGGTATTGTTCCGTCAGCTGCAGGACCTATGTCAAGCAGAAGGTTTCCACCAGCAGCAACAGTTGATATAAGCAGTTTTATAAGTTCTTCGGCTGAAGAATAGCTGTTCAGGTTTTCTGCCCTGTTAAACCCGAATGATGTTCCAATTCCGCGACACTCTTCCCATGGCCTGACATTCTCAGTACCTATTCCTTCAGAATCATGTACAAGTCCGTACTCCGTGGTAAATATCCCGCCATGTTTGCTTCGTGTTTCGCTGCCCCATCTGTCGTTTACAACAACTGTCTCTTTTACTGGTGATTCGTTGTAGAGCCATGCAAGAAACTCTTCACTTTTCCAGTCTTTGCTGGGCCTGTCCCATTCCCCATCGGTCCAGACAATATCAGGGGTGTAACTGGTTACCAGATCTTTCATCTGGGGGATCATATGGTTATCAACATAGTTATTAAAATCATTCCTGTAAACCGGATTAAACCATTCATAGAGCGAATAGTAAAATCCCATATGAAGACCCTGTTTCTTAACCGAGCTAGTCAGGTCGCCGCAGAGATCCCGGTGCGGACCAATATCTACACTGTTCCAGTTCCAGCTCTGGGCACTGGGCCATAATGTGAATCCTTCATGATGCTTTGAAGTAAGCACAACGTATCTGGCACCCGATTTCCTGAAAAGTTCTGCCCATTGATCGGGATCGAATAATTCTGCTTTGAACATCGGGGCAAAATCCTGGTATTTAAAATTAGGTCCGTATGTTCTTTCATGGAACTCCACGAAATGTTTATTTACCTTGCTACTTTTATTGAGAAGTTTGTTCCAGTACCACTCCGCATATTTGTCATAAACATCTATACTGTCTCCCGTTGGCCCCCAGGCAGGGACTGAATAGACTCCCCAGTGAATGAATATCCCGAATTTAGAATCCTCAAACCATTGCGGCACAGGACGTTTATCAAGCGATTCCCAGTCCGGCTTATAATTCTGCCCTTTAAGACTTAGAACCAGAAAAAACAAAATAATCACAGCTGGCAATTTTTTCATATTAATATTATTTTAAAAGATTATTTACTCTATGCTCCACAGTACAGTGCTGGTTTTGCTTAATATCTCCTGGATAAATAACACATCACATATAATACATAATACATAATACCTTACACATTACAACCCCCTTACCTTAGCTCCTGCACTCTCAGCAGTTCGCTGTTATACCTTCTCCCTTCCAGTATCCTGACATACCTCAGAGCAAGCCTTGTCCTGTAATCTTCCCATGACTTCTGTGCCCACCCAAGTGCGTCGTCAAGGTACCCGTTTATTTCATTTATAATTGCCATGTTATAACAAGCTCTGCCGGCAATCCTGCTTTTGGGGTTGTTGGTCTCCTGTTCCCATAGCAATCCTGCTTCATCCCATTTCCCGGTCTGGGCTTTTCTCTTAGCTCTTTTGAAATTATCGGTTCCTTTAACAAAATAATCACGGGTTACCCTGATACGGTATGGAACAATTCTGAGAGCATAAGTATGACCGGCATTCTTGCTCACCTCCTTTACTGCCTCTTTCCGTCCGGTAAGAGCAGCAACTGCTGCAATAGGATTTATTCCCCTTCCGTAAAAAACAAGTGATTCAACAAAATTTATTTCATCGAGGATAATCCTTCCTGAGGGATCATAGATCCTCCATCCCGTCTTAATGATGACCTCCATTCCGGCCTGATGCTCAAGCAACGATATCCCGCCAAGCGGAGTATCCTTTCTCACTTTGCCTGTAGAATAGTTAATACGGGTATCTGTATCGAACCTTTCAAGAGCAAAAAGCGCATCAATACCTTTCTCTTTACAGATCTTTTCAACTATCTCCCAGGAGAGAGGTGGCGGCAAAATACCCAATCGTGAAGCTCTGAAATCAATATCAGCTAAAGTCTTTACTTCAATGAACCTGTCATTATTCATAAGCTCCCCGGTCACACCGTTTATACTCTCCTGTGCGCCGTCCTTATCAAGATCAGCTCCCTCAAGTGAAAGAGCCTTGTCAATAATGTCAAGAAGTTTTGTTTCATCGGTTGGTATACTCCTGTTAATTATCCCGACTTTCCTGACGGATGGTGGCAGAGTTACCGGAGCAGGCTGCAACACGTTAATATATAGTTCGTTCGTTTTGCAGGAACTCAGAAGAACCGTTGCCAGCAATATTGCTGCGATGTGTTTCATAATCTTTTCTTTTATACTAAATATGTTAAGGATCCGGGGTCTATACTAAGCTTTATAATTAGTCACCGTTCCGGTGCCATCGTCACTCCAGTCTCTTCACCCTTATATTCCTTATCGCCGCCATCGTTCTCCAGGATGCTATTCCAAAAGGTTTCGACAGTTCAACTTCCGGACGGATGGATAATGTATTATCGTCTAAAGTAAAATCAACAACATTCTCATCATCTATCCATGCCTGGATAGCATCCACGGTAACCC
>DNOQ01000477.1:0-4243 GCA_003501665.1 Bacteroidales bacterium
CCAGTCATATTCTTTTTGTCGGTGGAGTCAGTGATACTCTGATGCATAAGCTATTGGCTTTACGGAACAAACAAGTGAAAATTCCGGGAGGTTTACCTGATAAGAGTTCTGAAGATTCAATCCAAATAATTAACAATCAGATCATATCCTGCTTAAAGAATCCTTATGATATTAATAATAATGTGTTGTTTTACCATACAATAACCAATACGATAGTAAAGAGAGGAGGTGTTAATTTTCCGGTACCTCTTAGTACCAATGTTATTAAAGCCCAGGGCAGAATTTTTATTCCGGGATGGGATTATCATCCAGGGGAAGTTATGACCAGAATTGTTGTCGGGAAATTTTTGCTCCGAAAGACAGGTATTGGATTATGGAACATTGTTATAATGAGTCTTTACTTCGGGTTACTGGCATGGATGGGGTGGTTTTTTTCAAAACGGCAGAAGAATACAAATGATTATTTCAGGGGGGGAGGTAAAATGTCATGGTGGATTGTTGCTTTAAGCATTTATGGAACTTCGCTTAGCTCGATAACTTATATGGCAATTCCTGCAAAAGCTTATGCAACAGACTGGAGTTATATGGTCTATAATTTTGGAGTGATAACGGCCATCCCGGTGATTGTATTGTTATTTATTCCTTTTTACCGTAAACTCAATATCACGACAGCATATGAATATCTTGAAATGAGGTTCAATGTGACTGTCAGAGTATTGGCAAGTGTTGCTTTCATGATTTTCCAGATTGGGCGAATGGCTATTGTACTTTTTCTTCCTTCCATTGCAATAAATATTATCACTGGCTTTGATATATTTCTCTGTATAGCCCTGATGGGAGTCATAAGTCTTATCTATACTGCAATGGGAGGGATCGAAGCCGTGATATGGACCGATGCCATTCAGATTTTTATTCTTTTTGGAGGAGCTATTATTACTCTGATGTTTATCTCAACAGGACTGGATGATGGTTTTATAGGCATAATCTCTACAGCCTCTGAAAATGGTAAGTTCCATATGGCAGAAACAAGTATTGATTTTAGAAAGCCTACACTAATAACCGCACTGGTAGCTACTTTTTTTGCAAGCTTAACAACCTATGGAACAGATCAGACAATGGTGCAACGCTATATGACGACACCAACCCAAAAAATGGCTGTTAAAAGTTTATGGGCCAAGGTGCTGATAGCAATACCAGGCGGATTATTGTTTTTCTTTATCGGATCGGCTTTATACGTTTTTTACAAAACCGAACCTTCCAATCTTAGTTTTACAATAACAGACGGCGATGCAATATTCCCATGGTTTATTTTTACTCAAATGCCGGCGGTTTTATCCGGATTACTGTTATCCGGTATACTGGCAGCTGCCATGTCGACTGTGAGCGCAAGCATGAACTCTGTCGCAACAGCTTATTCTGTTGATATACATTTCAGGTTCGGCTGGATGAAAAAAGTAAATCAATTAAAAGTGGCTCGTGTTGCATCTGTTTTTTTCGGCCTTACTGGTATTCTGCTTGCATTAATGATGGCAACCTGGGAAATAGTATCACTGTGGGACCAGTTTATAAAGATTCTCGGTTTGATAATGGGCAGTTTTGGAGGCCTCTTTCTTTTAGGAATTCTGACTAAAAGAGCCAGTGGCACGGGAGCTGTTATTGGAATAATTGCAAGTGTACTTGTTCAAATCTGGATAGATCAGAATCATATTGTACATGGATTATTGTATGTCGCCACCGGCAGTTTTACATGCTTTATTATTGGATATATTGCCAGCCTTTTTTTCCCTGAAAGCAAAAAGGAAATTACCAACTTAACAGTGTAGTATAGCTTAATATAAATAGTAATAAGCAGATTAGAATTTATTCAAAAAAAAACTTCACAATGCAAACTTAAACAATAAGAAAATGAAACGTAAATCGAAAGTCGTTCTGTTTTTATCATTTCCATTGTTATTGATAATAACTATGGCGTCACAAAACGGGTTGTCGGAACTGCAGCCAGATGATAACCTGGAGCATATAACTGTCTTCAGGCGGGGTGAAGATGGTTATCATACGTATCGCATACCATCTATTGTACAAGCTAAGAATGGTACGCTCATTGCATTTGCCGAAGGACGTCGTGACAATGGCGGTGATCCCGGCAACGGACATATTGATCTTGTTTATAAAGTGAGCCATGACGGAGGACGTACCTGGTCATCACTTCGTTTATTAGAGAAGTCACAGGAAGGATGGGGTGCTTCCAATCCAACTGTTGTGTTAAGTAGAAAGAGTGGCAGGATATTTATATTTTATGATGGATGGAAACCTGGCCGCGGTGGTAATATTAGTCACTACAGCCGGCCTGGCACACTGGATAATCAGCTTTGGATGCGTTTCAGTGATGACAATGGAAATACCTGGTCGGATGCACGGGATATTACTGATCAGGGACGTGATATCAAACGCTGGGGTAATGCCGTATTTGGCCCGGGGCATGGGATTGAGACCAGAACAGGACGTCTTGTTATCCCCGTAAATGCACCTGGTAAATTTACCGATGATACTCTGAAAACTGCATCTTTTGCCCTGTTCAGCGATGATGGAGGACAAAGCTGGAAAAGAGGGGAACAAATAAACGCATATACGACCGAGAACCAAATTGTTGAGCTTGATAATGGCCAACTGATGATTAACGCCAGACAAAAAGAATCTGTCAGTACCAGATGGGTGGCTCTGAGTAATGATCAGGGTCAGACCTGGGGACAACCATTTCCAGGACAGGTATGTGCTCAGATCTGTGCAGCCTTAATCAGATATCCCCATCCGCAGGAGCGAAAGAATAATCTGTTGATTTGGTCGGGTATTAAGGGACCAGGAAGATCTAATCTGGTATTGCAATTAAGCAGTGATCAGGGTAAATCATTCCCTGTGGAAATCTTAGTTGGTCACGGCCCTTCTGCATATTCAGATATGACCCTCATAGATGAGGTGGATGTTGGAATTCTATGGGAAGGAGGAATAGAAAGCCGTTATGAAAAGGTATTTTTTACCAGAATCCCCCGGAAAACTATCAGCCAGATTTATCATTTGTCAATACTGAGCAGGGATGTTCATAAATAATGAAAATGCCTCTGAAATTACGGATACCAGTTAAGATAATTAGTAATATCAGTTCTTAAAATTTAATAAATATGAAAACAAATCGGAGAATTATTATCACAGTTTTGTTTATCGGGATATTCACTTTATCATTTAATTATCCAACAGCTGAAACCAGCTGCATGACGATAGTTAAAGAATGTACTGATGCAAAAATTTATTATTCATATCCATGCGAATTTCCAGCATCTGGCATTGGAGATATTTGTGATCTGTCCTTGCTGGAATTAAATCCGGAAGACGATTTGTCGCATAATACAGTGTTTAAAAGCGGAGAGGATGGCTATCACACATACCGTATTCCATCGGTTGTTCAGGCAAAGAATGGAACCCTTATCGCATTTGCTGAAGGTCGTCGTGACAGGAGTACAGATCCTGGCGGAGGGCATATTGACCTGGTATATAAATTAAGTCATGACGGAGGCCGCAACTGGTCCTCAATGCTTATTATGGAAAAGTCAAAGGAACAATGGGGTGCCTCCAATCCTACTGTCATTTTGCAGAAGAGTGGCAGGATTCTGATCCTGTATAATGTCTGGAAGCCTGGTCGTGGTCAGAATGCGGGTAATTGCCGCCCTGGCAAACTTGACAATCAGGTCTGGTTGCGTTATAGCGATGATAATGGGAATACCTGGTCGAAGGTAAAAAACATCACCCGTCAGGCTCGTAATTTTAAACGCTGGGGACATGCAACTCTGGGGCCGGGCCATGGTATCGAAACAAGTAAGGGACGCCTGGTCGTTCCGGTCAATGAACCGGGTATTATAGACACTTCAATAGTAAGAAGTATTTCTTTTGCAATATTCAGTGATGATGGTGGTAACAACTGGAAACGAGGACAAAACATTAATGTCCCTACTAATGAGAACCAGATCGTTGAACTGGATGATGGTCGCCTCATGATCGATGCACGTCAGAGTACATCATCAGAAACAAGATGGCAGGCTTTAAGCAATGACCAGGGACAAACCTGGGACAAAGCCAGACCGGGACAGGTATGTGCGCCAATTTGCGCCGGCATTATAAGATATCCCCGTCAGGGAAAGAGCAGCCTGTTGCTCTGGTCAGGCATAAAAGGCCCGGGAAGATCAAATCTTAT
>DNOQ01000477.1:4304-4754 GCA_003501665.1 Bacteroidales bacterium
GTCGTTATGAAAAGATCATATTTACACGGATTCCCCGGAATGTTATTACGGATCTTGATCTTCTGTCTGCCGGAGACAGAAGCATTCCTTAAGTAATTTGAGTCGAAAATATATTAAATTATACTTCAAATAAAAAATATTAAACGAAGAAATATCTCAGTAACCGGATGATAAACAGCAGATCCAATCGCGATAAGATCAGGGAAGTGTTCCGGGGTAAGAAATTCATTCTGCCTCCTGTGTCAATACGTATTGACCTTTGGCAATTTATCAGTATCTGTTTCTTTTTGCTGCCTGGAAGTACAACAATATAAAATGAATCCTATTCCGAATCCGAAAAATTTAAGGACTTTTAAGAAAATTGAATTTTTATACATAATTAAACTTCTTTTTTAATCTTTACCTTTTTTTAAGACCTGAGAACGTAAATTAGGGTCTGGTGAAAAAGTC
>DNOQ01000197.1:0-869 GCA_003501665.1 Bacteroidales bacterium
AATATCCTCTCGCAACCTCTATCCATCCGTTTTCTCCGATAAATTTGACACCTTTTGTCATTTTCTCATCAAATGGTTCTGAAGTCATTATTACACCGTTGGCATAAGTCCATGAGATAAATTCTGTCCCGTCACCGATGGGAGATATCTCCACCGGACCGCTTTTATCCATTCCCAGTCCCCACTGAGCTATATCGAACATATGTGCTCCCCAGTCGGTCGTAAATCCTCCACCCATCTCCTTGTACCATCTCCAGCCACCCCAGAATTCCTCATCTTTCGGAGGATCGAGGGATATAGGGGGATTCAGTTCTTTGTTATAATGAATTGTCCCGGGAAGAGGGCCAAGCCAGAGATCCCAGTTAAGATCTGCAGGAAGTGGTTCTTCAGGCAGATTATACGGTGTCGGAGGAGCTCCGACATAAGCATATACCTTTGATATCTTCCCCAGTGCGCCTTGCTGTACCATTTTAACCGCATGCTGGAATTCAGGGCTCGAACGCTGCTGACTTCCCACACCAAGTATCCGGTTGGTTTCACGGACTACCCGTCTTAACTCCTGTCCTTCCTTTATTGTGAAGGTCATCGGCTTTTCAAGGTANNGTATCTGCCCTGAATTTCTTACCGGCTTTTGTGTAATAGTCTGTTACCCTTCTTTCAAAACGGGTACGCTTTATACCATACACATCGCATCCGGCAAGAACAGAAACTCCGGGTATCTGAATAAATCCGTTCATCAGGAACATTGCCTGACGGCCAAGTCCAATAAATCCTAACCTGATGTCTCCGGCAGCTGCGGCTGATCCCTTACAGCCGGCAAGATACGGAACTACAGCTGCGCCGGCAACTCCTGCAAAAGAAGTATTAAT
>DNOQ01000197.1:921-3165 GCA_003501665.1 Bacteroidales bacterium
ATCCGCTGCTCTCCACCTTTTATTTCAATCTGATAATGATCTCTCAGTATCCTGAAAAGTGACTGGTTTTCAAACTTGCGCGATGTAATCCTTGGAAGATTGATGTTGGCTATATAGCTGATATCATAAAAAATCGGTATACCATCAAGCAACCGTAACCTTTCCATATAAACACAACCCGACTCTTTCTCAAGGTCGGATAACGGGAACATAAAATCATCCTTCCATGGAATTATAACCGGTTTGACAATTATTATGGTTTTAAGATTACGGTCACCTACTGCTGATGTTGTACCCGAGACAGACAATATACCTATTTCCCTGGGTAAATGATGAACTATACTCCCTTTTCCCTGATGCCGGCTGATATAACCGTCATTGGCAAGATTACTCAGAGATTGCCTGACAGTCGGTCTGGTCACACCATATAACTGACACAATTCATTCTCTGAAGGCAGAAGGTCCCCTTCCCTGTAAACCCCTTCAACTATATGCCTCCGGAGTATCTCATAAAGTTTTTTATGCTGTGGTATTTTCCCGGGTGTTACCATATCCGGAATAATTTCCGGTAAATATATTATATTTTACTTGTAAATACAAGTTATTTAATCTAATTTTGTACCATCTGATTTATAATAAGATGTAATTCAGATGATTGATTTTACTTTCACTTATAATAACAAGTTAAGAGTTATTTATTACAAACAAATGGAACTGCAATAAAATCCTTTGTGTACCTTTGTGAAGACCCTGGTGAGCCTTTGTGGTTAAAGGTAAATTACCAGAAACCACAAAGTAACTCAAAGCACATCACCAGGTACCACAAAGGAAAGGATAATAAAAGTATCTGTTCAAACAACCTCATTTAAACAATAACAATAATGGCCACACCGGTAATAATGCCAAAACAGGGACAATCAGTCGAAACATGCATAATAACACAATGGTTTAAGGCACCTGGCGACAAGGTTTCCACCGGCGATATCCTCTTCTCCTACGAAACAGATAAAGCCGCATTCGATCTGGAGTCTCCTGCCGACGGAATCCTTCTTGAGACTTTTTTCGGTGAAGGCGAAGAAGTGCCTGTCCTCGTAAATGTCGCAGTAATAGGACAAAAAGGAGAACCTGCAGATCCATTCAGACCGTTTCCTGTAATTCCTGATATCACCGTTAACTCATCTTTGGCTCAACCT
This sequence comes from Bacteroidales bacterium, assembly GCA_003501665.1. Classification (GTDB taxonomy): domain Bacteria; phylum Bacteroidota; class Bacteroidia; order Bacteroidales; family VadinHA17; genus LD21. The sequence continues at coordinate 2,115 of DNOQ01000197.1, forward strand.
CAACCTCAACATATATCTCAACCTCAACCTCAACCTCAACCTTCTGCAACAGGTACCAGGTTCAGAATATCACCACGGGCCAGGCGCCTGGCTGAAGAAAAAGGTATTGACTACCGGAAGATCTCAGGTTCAGGCCCAAACGGCAGGATAATAGTCAGTGACATTGAAAAACCGGCAGCAGGGCCGGAAAGTTCGTTCGCCCCTGCGTATACAGATGGCGCTGAATTTACAGAAAAGCCATTGAGCAATGTCAGAGTACTGATCGCAAAAGCTATGCATAATTCGCTTAAGAATTCCGCACAACTTACCCATCATATGAGTGCCGATGCAAGGAGACTTCTCGAAGTACGCAGGAAAAATAAAGAGGCACTTGCATCAGGTTCCGAATCTGTTGAACTTACACTGAACGATTTGGTTTGCTGGTGTATAATAAGGGCACTGAAGAAATTTCCCGAAGCAAACAGCCATTTCCTGGGAAATACGATCAAAACTTTTAACAGGGTACATCTTGCAATAGCAGTGGATACGCCCAGAGGACTTATGGTACCCACGGTGAAAAATGCCGACAGATTAAGTCTCCGGGAGCTCTCGGAACAACTTAAAGCAGTCGCCGAAGCATGCCGGAAAGGGAATATAAATCCAGAACTGATACAGAGCACTTCGGCATCTTTTACTGTATCTAACCTTGGCAGCTACGGAGTAGAAATGTTCACACCGGTCATTAACCTGCCCCAGACCGCAATACTGGGGGTCTGTACAATAATTAACAGACCGGCAGACCTGGGAAATAATATATTCGGTTTTATTCCGTACATGGGTCTTTCGCTTACATATGACCACAGGGCCATTGACGGAGGACCGGCAACATTGTTCCTGAAAGAGATAAAGAAACAGATTGAGAAGTTTCAGGTTGATTGAGGAATTGACGGAACAGATTGCTTCGTCCCGCTTTTTTGCACAAAAAGTGCAAAAAAGCGGGGCTCGCAATGACATTACAAATGAAAGAATTACACGATTACAAGACCCCATGACTGCACGACCGCACGACCGC
>DNOQ01000522.1 GCA_003501665.1 Bacteroidales bacterium
GGTGTTAATATCCTGGTTGTCGGGACGTCTATCGGGGCAATAACCGATGTATCAGGGAGGTATTCTGTCACAGTAACAGACAGAAATGCAATGCTCAGGTTCTCTTTTATCGGATATGTAACTCAGGAAGTCGCTTTAAGCGGAAGATCAACCGTTGACGTTGATCTGATAAGTGAAGTTACAGGTCTTGATGAGGTTATTGTTGTCGGATATGGCACACAAAAGAAAAGCGATATTACAGGAACAGTTGCCTCAATTGGAAAAGAGAGATTGGAAAAGGCACCAAATATTTCTGTAGCTCAGGGAATACAGGGAGCAATTCCGGGATTAATGGTTCAGAATACTTCTGCGGGTGCAGAACCTAGTCTGGACATTATGGTAAGGGGGCGAAATTCAATAGCGGCCAATAATTCTCCCCTGATCGTAGTTGACGGAATACCTTATGGCGGGAGATTGTCTGATATTAATCCCAGCGATATTGAATCGATTGAAATACTGAAAGATGCTTCAGCAGCAGCAATTTATGGTTCAAGAGGTTCAAACGGAGTTATCCTTATTACCACAAAACAAGGGATGGAAGGTTCTCCTACAATAACTTATGACGGATATGTTTCCATGCAGGAATTTACGAATGTTCCAACCTATATGGATGGACCCCGGTTTTATGACTTTAAAAATGAACGACTGGCTGCCGGAGTAACAACATCTGAACAAGCAATATACGATGCAGGTGAATGGGTTAATTGGGCAGATCTGGCAACAAGACAAGGTTTTGGTCAACAGCATAATTTATCAATATCCGGAGGTTTTGGCAAAACATCCTATTTTGTCTCGGGGGGAGTTATGAATGTGAAGGGAATTGTAATTAATGATGACTATTTACGCAGCACAGGAAGATTTAACCTTGATTCTAAAATTGCTGACTGGCTGACCATAGGAACACGAACCCAAATAACATTTTCCGATAAAAGTGGTGTGGCACCCAGTATGTATGATGTTTATATAATGAATCCGCTGGCAGTTCCTTATAACGAAGACGGAACATTAACCATCCAACCTGTTGCCGATGATCCGGCACGTGAGAATCCTTTACAGGAAATTCAGTTTTCGAATAGTGATAAATCACGACGGATTGTTACAAATAATTATGCCATTGTTGATTTCAGCCGACTTTTACCCGGATTAAATTTCAGACTGAATTACGGAGTTACAGACGGAGTTACCAGGAATAATACATACAGAGGCAGAGATACGTATGACGGGAAAAACGCTCAGGGGAGTGCGAGCATTGATAAAAACATTGATTTTAATACAGTATTGGAAAATATCCTGTCATATAAAACTGAATTTGGAGCTCATTCTTTATTTGCCACAGCAGTTTATAGCATTCAAAGTGATGAATGGCAATCAGAAGAAATTGATATGGAAAAGTTTCCCAATGACCTTTTAACCTGGTACGCGGGAGGACAGGCAGGGTTGATTAAACCTTCATTTAATTATATCAAATCCCGGCTGATTTCACAAATGTTCAGGCTTAACTATTCTTATCTTAGCCGTTATCTATTGACTTTAACAGTAAGAAGAGACGGGTATTCAGGATTTGGCGCAGATTCCAAATGGGGTGTATTTCCTTCTGTGGCCCTGGGCTGGAATCTGGCTAATGAAAACTTCTTTCCGTTTAAAGACTTATTCAGCCAGCTTAAACTAAGAGCATCCTATGGTCTGAATGGAAATCAGGCTGTAGGATCATACAGATCAATGGGCCGGATGAAGGAAGAAAATTATCTGTCAGGTAATACAACTATGCCGGGATATTTCCCCAGTACTTTAGGACAACAAACTCTCGGATGGGAAAGTTCCCGTTCATTTAATTTCGGGTTGGATTTCGGAATTCTCAATCAAAGAATTACGGGTGATCTGAATATTTATCATACTAATACGTATGACCTGCTTCTGAACAGGACAATCTCCTCCATTCACGGAATCACTTCTATCTTACAGAATATAGGTGAGACCCAGAACCAGGGTATAGAATTTTCAGTTAACTCCAGAAATTTTGTTAAACAGAATTTTACCTGGACTACCACCGGGAATATATCTTATTTAAAAAATAAAATTCTGGATCTTTATGGTGATGAACTTGATGATGTTGGCAACAGTTGGTTTATCGGGCAACCGATAAGAGTAAACTTCAATTATGTCTTTGACGGGGTCTGGCAACTTGATGAGGCAGAGGAAGCTGCAAAATGGGGCTCAAAACCCGGATATTTAAAACTTAAAGATGTTGATAATGATAGTAAGATTACTCCTGCTGACAGACAAATAATCGGGCGTCAAGATCCAAATTTCCTATGGGGTTTAACCAATACATTTACTGTAAAGAATTTTAATTTATCCATCTTTTTACATGGGGTTCATGGAATTACAAAACAAAATGTATTAATGGATGACGAGATAGTAACTTCCGGGGTCCGGCGTAACACAATAGTTAAAAAATGGTGGACACCGGAAAATTTCAGTAATGAATGGTATATGAATCATGTTGATGCAAACCGGATGGCAGGTGTAACCACTAACATTTATGAGAATGCCAGTTTTGTGCGTGTTAAGGATATTACTCTGTCTTATGATTTTCCAAATACATTAATAAGAAAAATCGGAGGAAAGAGGCTGACAGCCTATTTAACAGGCCGGAATTTATTCACTTTTACAGAATGGAGAGGCCTGGATCCGGAATTAAATGACCAACGGTCCATTCCTTTACAGCGTGAATTCGTTTTTGGATTACAGATTGGCCTATAATATTTATGTGATTTTTATCAAAAATATACAGCAATGAAATTAAAAATAACATTAGCAATCTTCATAACTACTATCCTGTTTACAGGTTGTGATTTGACCAGCTCCCTCAATGAAGATCCTCCACATTTAATAACTTCGGATAAGCTATATACAAATTATTCCGGTTTTGAAACCGGTATTAATGGAGCTTATTCAGAGATCAGGTATGAAATTCGTGATGCAAGTCAGCCTTTTCAGATATTTGTAACTGCAACTGATAATATGTGTCCGAATTATATATCCGGATTTGGTACTCTTGCGTCTAAATGGGGTGCAGTAAATAATTCTGCGAATTCCCATCTCAGAAATGCATTTAACTGGCTTTATGGAATTATCAATGCAACCAATACAATTATTGGCAGGGCAGAAGATGAGAATATTGACTGGAGCGGTGGAAAGGGAACCGTAACAGAAAATAAGAACTATATAATTGCGGAGGCAAAAGCAATAAGAGCCTGGGCATACCGTCACTTAACTTACCTGTGGGGGGATGTCCCACTTTCTCTGGTTGAATCCTCAGGTAATTCAATTAAAACAGACTGGGAAAGAACACCGGTCAGAGAGGTAAGGGCACAAATCATAGAGGATTTGTTGTTCGCTGAACAATATATTCCGGTAGAACCCATTGCCGGAAGGATGAGTAAAGGAGCAGTCCAACATTTACTTGCTGAGATGTACCTTGTTCTCAATGATCCGGGAAAAGCTCTGCAGTGGGCTGATAAAGTAATTAACACACCTGCATATAAATTAGTAACAGAACGGTATGGTGTTAAATCAGATCATCCGGGAGTTCCTTTTATGGATATGT
>DNOQ01000222.1 GCA_003501665.1 Bacteroidales bacterium
GCCCAGAGATGAGTCTGGAGTGCAGGTATCTGGCGTACGTGTGTGAACAGGTTAATTGATAGTGCACAGGCGGAGAAGGGTTCATCCGGCATTCCCTCAAGATCCAGCGGAATGTTCAGGAAAGTCAATGATTCCGGATTACCATTTATTCCGGCCACCTTATATGAGATCCGGTCCCTTTGGATTCTAATCCGTATCGTGGCAACTATATCTGTTCCTTCAAACTCAATCCTCAGTTTCCTGCCCGACAGTGAGACTGAACCGGCATTAAATTGTTTTCCTTCCAATTGGATATAAGCACAATATGAATCTGAATTTTTGTCCAGATATTCTTTCCCCGTCGATCTGTCAATGAATTGCATATTTTTACCATCCGGGCTGACAGCATATTCCAAAAAATCATTTCTGATGATAATGGCTTTACCGGATTTTGGTTTGCACTGAAACAATGATAAACAGATTGTCAGAAGGCTCATTATCAGCCCCATTCTTCTGAAATATGTACCTTTTTGAATCATAACCACCTTCTTTTAGCCGGTAAAGGATCGTTATTTAATTTCCAGAATTGTTCCTGCAATGTGTCTGATACCGTTTTTGATATTGAAATAATATACAACCAGTACTCTTTTTTTATCGAGCATTACCGGCCAGGGATATCCGATATCGGAACTGCCTCCGTCGTCGCGCAGTATTATTTCAGGAGCTGTTTCAAAATCTGTACATTCGGGATTCAGTATTCTTGCTCTTATACCGTATGGTTCATGCCGGTAACCGTATGTAAGAAGGACCCTGTTGTCGGGCAGTCTCAAAGCATTAAGAGGGTGGCCCCGGAATCCCATTTTCTGCCATGGGCCAAAGCTTTTACCTCCGTCGGTTGATCGTGCTATACAAGCCTGGTCGTCCAACTTTGCCGTGCGAAGGAAAGCAACTATGTCTCCTCCGGGTGTTTCGTAAACCGATGTTTCATTAAAGACAGCATTATCATCCCTTGCAACCGGGCACGAATAATGCCAGGTTAATCCTTTATCGTAAGATACAATCAGGTGAGTTTCAGTACGTGTTTGTGATTCCGGATCAGATGAAGCAACAACCCATAGAATTCTCCCGTCCCGGGCTTCATAAAGAGCTCCCCTGTTATAAGCAGGCAGAGGTTCTCCGAGAGCATTGTATCTTGTTTCAGGTGGTATGTTAAGAGGATAATAGGGTCCCTTCCAGTTTTTACCACCGTTTTCAGACCTTAAAAGGTACCCCCCCAGAAAAACAAAATCTCCGGCAGAAGCAATGGGCTTATTCAGATTTTGTTTCCCTTCCGGCTTAACTATAGTCCAGCCATAGCTTGTACATAACAGTGTTTTATCACGCAGTTGCAGAAGGCAGGGATCCTGTGAACCCCCAAATGCATGAGCATAAATAAATTCCGGTTCTTTTGTCCATACATCCGCATTTTTCGATCGTACCAGAACCAGGTAACTGTTAGGATCGGTATGGGTATAGCCCCTTTCACCATATAACTTTCTGTTTGGCGCTCTCCTGAAAGCTACGATCAGCTCTCCGTTCGGTCTTTTAACAACCGAAGGAAATGCACAGTAAAACTTCGGATCTTCATAAATAACAATATCCCTCACCTTCCGTACATCAGGTTCCATTTCACCCTGAAATCCATAAGAACAGACTGATACTGCCGGACTGATCAAAATACTAAGCAATCCGATGATCAGATTTACCGGATGATTTATTTTACCGGGCATAAGTAGATTTTTAAATAATTGTTTTAACCGGAGCCGGGATGCTGAACAGATCTGTCACCACTTTGCCATTTCTGTTCACCCTGCCCATACTGTATACTGTTCCGTCTTTTCCTATTGCAATTGAATTGACGTAAAGGGGCCGTTGTCCATCAGGATAGAACACTGCACCATGGTCGAGATATAATCCTGTATTTACATCGTATGTTATCAGATGAAGATCTTCCAATCCCTTTGCTTCACCCTTTGCAGTTGATTGGGCACCTTTCAGACGTTTCCCGTCAATATATATCGGAGCCCCGGTAAGGTAAAAGATTGTGCGGCCATCAGGGCCAAGTTCAAAGCCGAGATAACCATAGCTGAACTGATCGCCCATGCCACTTAGTTTTGAAGGTATTGATGTAAGCCTTTCCAGGACTTCCAGTCTGGGCACAGCCGGATCGAACCTGAAAAGATAGCCGGAGTTTCCATGCACCCCGTAGATTTTATTTTCTGGCTGGTGCCATAATACCTGTCTCCAGTTATATGCCATACTTCCGGAGGTATAGATTTCATAAGTACCAAAGTAATCTTTCCGCATATCCTCATCTTCAATGGTTTCAACCCGGCCCTGCCCAAGTTTTAATTGTTTAATATCACCCTCTGCATTTGTCAGATAGATTGTTCCGTCATTATGATTAACCGCTATTGAACGGCAGATTACACGGAATTCTTTTCCTTTTCCGTTTTCACCTTTTCCAGTAAAGGGTCCCAGATCCTGCATCTCTCTTGTTGCAACATTGAATCTGAAAAGGTTACCTGCAGGCCAGGTTAAACCGTATATTAAACCCCGGACAGTATCCATGTTCATTGTAAGTATACCTCCTTTGTCGGGTGGAATTCCCAGATCCTCGGTTTTCCTGGTTTTCATATCAAAGGCAAG
>DNOQ01000104.1 GCA_003501665.1 Bacteroidales bacterium
CCCCGGGGGAGAATCACCAAAAATAAAAAGGCTTCCCCGGCTTTCGCCGGGTTCAGTCTTATTTTTTCATTCGCTTACTGAAGCAAGCTTCATCCGCTCATAAAAAAATAAGACTGCACCGCCTGCGGCGGGCAGCCTTTTTATTTTTGGGGTGGAAGATGGGATTCGAACCCACGACCTTCGGAACCACAATCCGACGTTCTAACCAACTGAACTACATCCACCGTTTCAGGAGTGCAAAAATAGTCCCAATATTTTTATTCACAAAATTTTGGTTTTAATTTCTCGCGATGCCCTTCAATTACTATCTTTGTGCGGTTTTTTAAAGATGAACAGGCGGAACCGCTTCATTTACACTTTGGTTTAATCAGGAAGAATCTGCATGCCTTTAAGATGAAATTCAAATTAACAAAATTCGTCGATAATATTTCAGGTCTCCAGATCTACCAGCTTTCAAGATTTGTTGTCTTCCTCATAATCAGTATCGTATTTACAAAAAGCCACCTCTCCAGCGCTGAAATAGGAAAATGGGAAATGTTCCTTTTTATAGCAGGAATGCTCAGCTTCTTCTGGGTAACTGGTGTAATCCAGTCTCTTCTTCCGCTTTATCACCGTAACAGGACATACAGAAAAATGGGAGATAACGATGAAAAGAGATCCCCCGAAATTTTCAACGCATTCCTGCTCCTGACATTCTTCAGCCTTCTTACATTTGTTCTGGGACATTCAATAAAAGGCAGTGTTTCTGTGTTTCATCTCTCCGGGAACGTTCCTTTCATTAACCTCTTATTGCTCTATATTCTCCTGAGCAGTCCGGTATGCCTTATTGAATATATTTATCTTCTTAATAACCGGTCATACAGGATCCTTCAGTATGGATTCTATACTTTTACAGCTCAGCTTGTTCTGGTTATAGTTCCCATTCTCATGGGAAAAGATATTATCTGGTCGGTTTACGGGCTTCTGGTAATAACATTTGTCAGATGGATATGGCTGATAATCCTCCTGAAACGTTATACAAAACCGGAGTTTTCGTGGAAATTCATGAAAGAACATCTTTACCTGGGCACGCCATTGATTTTGACATCACTGATAAGCGGATCAGCACAGTATATCGACGGTGTTATAATTTCATCAGTTTACCGCGATCCGGCCATGTTTGCCTGGTTCCGTTATGGTGCAAAAGAATTTCCTCTGGTCCTTTTACTGGCAAACGGTCTGAGCAATGCAATGCTCCCTGAGTTTGCCACTCGTGCAAAAATGAAAGAATCACTGGTCAAACTAAAGCTTAAATCAAAGAGGTTGATGCATCTGCTCTTCCCGGTAACAATGGTGATCATGCTCTTCACCCGATGGCTCTATCCGCGGATCTTTGCACCTGAATTTCATAAAAGCGCCGGAGTCTTTCTTGTTTATACACTTCTTATTATGCCCCGGCTTGTATTTCCCCAGACAATAGTTATTGGCAGAAAGAAAACGCAGATAACTCTTATTGCAGCCATTATTGAGGTTGGACTTAATATACCGCTTAGCCTTCTGATGATAAAATGGGGATATGGTATTGTCGGGGTAGCCCTGGCCACCTATATTGTTTATTGCGTTGAAAAAATCTTTCTCGCAGGCTATTTATGGATAAATATGAAAATTAAGCCATCTGAATATATTCCGATAAAAATATTCCTTATCTACTCTTTCCTGACGGCTGTTGTATTCCTCCTGGTCGACCGTCGGATAATTGACATACAATAATGAAAATGAATATTGTTGAAGTTATCAGCAGGAATGATAATAATGAATTCATTGAATTCCCAAAGAGATTATATAAGGATGACCCATGCTGGATCTGTCCCCTTGATTCAACAATTGAGTCAGTTTTTGATCCGCTTAAGAATCACGCATTCAGGAATGGTGAGGCAAAGCGATGGATATTGAAAGATGAAAACGGAATTACTGCCGGAAGAATTGCGGCTTTTATCGACCGGATCAGATCGGAAGCTCAGAATCAGCCTACTGGAGGGATGGGATTTTTTGAAGTTACGGAAAACCGCGAAGCCGCGTTTGAACTTTTCGATACTGCCAGGGAGTGGCTTGCTTCAAAAGGAATGGAGGCTGTGGATGGTCCCGTTAATTTCGGGGAAAATGACAATAACTGGGGTCTTCTGGTTGAAGGATTCGTACAACAGGCTTATGGGATGCCATATAATAAAAAGTATTACAGGGAGTTCTTTGAAGCCTACGGATTTAAAAATTATTTTGAACAATATTCACATAGCCGTGTGGTGAGGGATAACCGGAACCATATAGTGGAATTCCCGGAACGGATAATGAAAATTGCTGAAAGAATTGCCGGACGACCGGATTACAGCTTCCGGCATTTCGAATTCAGGAATAGCAGCAGGTTTATAAACGATATCTGCGATATATATAATTCCACATGGGTGCTGCTTAAGGAAGATTTTACACCCCTCGATCCGGCAATTCTTGAAGAATCTCTGAGATCGGCAAGAATGATAATAGACGAGGAATTGATATGGTTCGCATATAATAAAAATAAACCGGTAGGATTCTTTATCCTTTACCCCGATTTTAACCAGATACTCCGTCATTTTAATGGTAATCTGAACATCCTGAATATAATAAAGTTAATTTATTATAAACTGACACATGAAATTACAAGGGCCAGAGCAGTTGTGGGAGGAATACATCCTTCATACCAGAATTCAGGGATTGAATCAGCTATGTTCTACCACTTTTACCAGGTCTTAAAAAGGAAAAAATGGCTGAAAAACATTGAATTCGCATGGGTAGGCGATTTTAATACCAGAATGATATCACTATATAATGCACTGGGTACTCAAAGGACTAAAA
>DNOQ01000184.1 GCA_003501665.1 Bacteroidales bacterium
TCATCCATGCCTGCATGAAAAGCATCTGTTTCGAATACATCACAGATCTCGTCAACAAGGGCGAATACCACCTTATGAACATCAGGATGAAGCGGACAATAGCTCTTGCAGTATAAGCCGTCAGGATTCGGCCAGACATATTTTTCAGGCATTTTAACGTGAGGTGTTTCATCGAACTCCGGAAAATGTGTCAGCAGAGGATTTAGATTACCTGCCCACGACTGATGTCCCAGCAGGTTTATCTGAGGTATTATCCTGATTTTATTGTTTCTGCAGGCTTTTACAATCTTTTTCACCTCAGCCTTTGTGAGAGCATCTTTGTCTCTTAATTGGGGGTAACTTTGATACCTGTAACCGTAATCCACCAGCAACAGCAAAGTATTCACCCCCCGTGTTGCAAGTTCTTCATTTACGAATTTCAGGAACCGGTCAACCTGTCCGGTCGACGGAGCGTTAATACAGAATCCTTTCACGGGGAATAACGGATCAACGGTATTCTGTGAGAACAAGGATACCGCCATTCCGAGAAGGAGGATAAAAGTGATAGATTTTTTCATATTCTGTTGTTTTTGGTGTTTAGTATAATTAATTGTAAAACTGGTACTTAATAAAGTTGGCAATATTATCTCATCGCTCATCATTCACCTCTCACCGCTTATTTTCAAGTTGGCAGTTGGCAAATACATACGCCAGAGGTTATTTCTCCTTTCCTGCAACTATATTTAGATAAGGTTGCAGGGGTTTTCCCTGATTGTCGACTATGCCGAAAGCTCCCGACTTGTAGTTCCAGTTAGCATAAGCAACACCATACTCTTCAAAAATTGAGATCATATCCTTATACCAGGCAAGTTTTGCGGCAGGAAAGAAGTCTCTGTATATGCCGAATTCCCCGCAATACAATGGCAGATTCAGTCTGGATGCAACCCTCAAAGGTTTTTCCATCATTTTTACGAGGGTATCACGGTTGTAAACACGCAAATGCTCGGGAAGTTTACTGTTAAGAACAATCTGACCGGGATAGTTCACTTCTCCATCAAAATCCTTAAGATTGGTCCATGAAGCCTTATAATGTGTAAGGAAAAAAGGCTCGTAGAAATGATAGCTCAGAATTATGTTCGGGTCATTTTCAGGCACCTTCAACTCATCGAATGTTGTGGCAGACTGCCACCGGTTTGAGCCTACCACAATAATCCGTTCCGGTTCCCATTTTCTTATTGAATCCACTGTCCGGGAGAGCAGAATATTCCATTCTTCAGGATCGTCAGCCACCGGTTCGTTCATTGGTTCGTATGCAACCATACCCAGAGGTCTTTCATGAATGAAATCGGAAAGATCTTTCCAGAGTGCAATGAACTGATCCTGTTCGGCAGGATCAGTCCAGAGTGGTTTCACATCTTCATTGAAATGATGGGACCGCAGAATGTAAAGATCGATAATGACTCTCAGTCCGGTTTTCTGACACCAGTCAAGACAGTTGTTAAGAAGAATGAATGCATCTTCATTACGTCTTCCGGATTCATCCCACATCTGCTCCTCATCTATAGGAAGCCGTATATGGTCAAATCCGCATGAGTCGATGAACATAACATCTTTTTCAAGGAAGAAGTTTTCACGCTCCTGCCCTCTTCTCTGGCTTTGTGACAGCCAGTGAGCAATATTGGTGCCTCTTACTATTTCAAATTTAGTGTAAGGAAATGAATACGATTCCTTCCTGCGGGTCTGGCATGAAATTAAAATACATACCACAAAAAATGCGATCAGAAGCTTTAAAAAATGTTTCATATCGTGACAGATTTTACAGGTTTATCCGGTTTCAGGAAAGGATTACTTATCAATCCGATATAAATATATAAAATATAAGTGATTCCGCTATTCACTTTTCACTGATAATTTTAAAAAATGAGTCCGGTTTATTCAAATAATATCTACGTAGTTAACTACGTATTTTAATAGGTTTATTAATAGCCCGGGGTCCACCCCGGGTACGTAATACCATTACATTTCCTTAATCACAGAGAACCTGCCCTTCTATCCGGGCTATTGGAAGGTAATGCTTCCGGCATTGTTCGGATGGGGGTTTTGTCAATTACCAGCTCCGGAGAGCCAGCCCCAAAAAGCGGAGAGTTGCCATCCAATTAATTTCCTTATTATCTATTTTTAATTATTTTTATCGTTTTTGAAATCATTCATGCCCGGTGAATATGAAAAATAAATTAAACTTCTCTGTTTCATCAATTAAAAAGACACTCAGCATTTGCAAAATCAATCGGTTGGGAATTGCTTTAATGGCCTTGGCAATAGTATCAGTATCAGCCAGCCATAAACTTAACGCCCAGAAAATATCCCGCGATCTTAATGTCGGTCTTCTCATTAAACAGGCTGGTTACGTTCCCCAGGCCGGACTTGGTGGCACGGCTTCCGACCAACATGACATCGGTAACGGTAACTGGCAGATCTCCGAATACTGTATTCCAATGGTTGCATATACATTATTGTTAATGGCAGAAATTAGCATTAAATGAGTAAAAAGGTGATCACCGGATATTCCTGTAAAAATATTTTCAGGAAAGCATTCACCCTCTCTCTGGCATTAATGATTATCCTCTCATCATACGGTCAGGGATTTAAGCTCTTTGAACCTGTTCGTCCCGGGAAATCGGGTATACGGTTCATTAATACAATAACCGAAGCAATGGATTACAATGCACTTACCCATGAAAACATGTATAACGGAGGAGGAGTGGCCGTCGGTGATATAAACAATGACGGTCTGGATGATATCTATTTCGTCTCAAACATGCGATTCAACAAACTATACCTCAACCAGGGAAACCTTAAGTTTAAAGATATTACATCAGTCGCAGGTGTAGGGGGAAGAGAAGGGTGGAAGACGGGTGTTACAATGGTGGATATTAACAATGATGGTCTTCTTGATATCTATGTATGCTATTGCGGTAAAGGACCCGCGGATAACAGAAGAAACCAGCTTTTCATCAATAAAGGCAACCTGAAATTTGAAGAAAAGGCAAAGGATTACGGACTGGATGATCCCACCTATTCAACACTCGGAGCATTTTTCGATTATGACCTCGACGGTGATCTCGACATGTTCCTGCTGGCAACCAATGTGAAGGTTATACGCGGACTGGAATTTGAGCAGGCAAGGGTTACCAGTGATCCCTACGCGGGTGATAAGCTTTTCAGGAACGACGGAGAACGCTTTGTGGATGTTACGGAACAGGCCTGTATTATTTCCAACGGTCTCGGCTACGGCCTGGGAGTGGCTATTTCGGATCTCAACAAGGACGGATGGCCTGATATCTATATAACTAATGATTATATAGAGCCTGATTATCTCTACATCAATAATAAGGATGGGACATTTACCAACAGGCTTACCGAGCAGATCCTTCATATTTCCCAGTCGGCAATGGGAAATGAGATAAATGATTTCAACAACGACGGATGGCCCGATATTTTTACTGCAGATATGCTTCCTCCCGATAACAGAAGGATCAAGCTACTTTACGGCCCGGAGAATTATCTCGAATATGCTCTGATGGTAATGGAAGGTTTTTATCACTCAAGCATGCGTAATATGTTGCAGATCAATAATCAGAACGGTACATTCAGCGAGATCGGACAGCTTGCGGGAGTCTCAAATACCGACTGGAGCTGGGCTCCTCCCTTTGCCGATTTTGACAATGACGGCTGGAAAGATCTCTTTGTCACCAACGGCTATTTCCGGGATTATACCGATCGCGATTTCCTGAAATTTAAATTTGATTACTATGCCCAAAAAGGCGAAGCAAGGACGCAGGCTGATACTTTTTATCTTGTCAGTTTCATGAAATCAACACCTGTCCATAACCATATTTTCAGGAACAATAAAGACCTGACCTTTACCGATAAAAGCATAGAATGGGGTTTTGGGAAGAGAGTATTTTCAAACGGCACCGCATGGTCGGATCTTGACCTCGACGGAGATCTTGATCTTGTTGTCAGTAATCAGAATGAAACAGCCCTGATTTTCAGAAATATGATCCGCGAATCGGATCAGCCGGCAAATTATCTGAGTATAAAATTAAATGGTGAAGGGAAGAATAGCCGCGGATTGTGCAGTAAAGTTTACGTTTATGCCCGTGAAGGATTACAATTTCAGGAGCAGATGCCATCCCGGGGATACCAGTCGTGCGTAAGTACAACACTCCTTTTCGGTCTTGCAGATGCAGAAACCGCAGATTCGGTAAAAGTAGAATGGCCCGGCGGAAAAATGTCAGTATTGAAAGATGTAAAAGCAAACCAGATAATTGAAATCAGTCAATCCGAAGCCTGCGGTAAGGTCATATCCGAAACACCCGGACCTGCAATTTTTAACCTCATAGAATCACCGGTCCAATACGAACATATTGAATTTGGCACGAATGATTTCAGCCGTCAGCCCTTACTCACATATATGCCGTCAATCTGCGGTCCGGTTATGGCATCAGCTGATGTTGACGGCGATAACCTTGAAGATATTTACGTAGGGGGTGTGAAGGAAAATCCCGGAAAACTGTTTCTGCAATCACCCGATGGTACTTTCAGGATCTCATCCGGTTTTGTATTTGCTCCTGATGTATTCTGTACCGATTCTGATGCATTATTTTTTGATGCCGACGGTGACGGTGACCAGGACCTTTATGTGGTGAGCGGCGGATATCATGATTATGGCAGGGGGAACAAGGCTCTGCAGGACAGATTGTATATAAACAACGGAAAAGGCCAGTTTACCAGGACCGTTGACAGATTTCCGGAAACACTTATATCAAAATCGTGTGTTGCTGCAGCTGATATCGACGGAGATGGTGACCTGGACCTGTTTGTTGGCGGCAGATTAATGCCGGGCAATTATCCGGAACCTCAGCAAAGCCTTCTTCTGCTGAATGATGGTTCAGGCCGCTTTTCAGATGCTGCTGCCGAAATGATCCCGGATCTTGCATCAGGAGGAATGATAACCGATGCCGGATGGGCCGACCTGAATAATGACAACCGGCCCGATCTTATCATTGCCGGTGAATTCATGCCGATAAGGATCTTCCTCAATCAGGAAGGGAAAATTTTCAGGGAAGCTACTGATGCTTTTTTTGAGAAATCCGAAGGTGGTTTCTGGAATAAAATTCTGATGACCGATCTGGATAACGATGGTGATATGGACATTGTAGCCGGAAATTTCGGTACCAACTCCCAGATAAAAGGATCCGAAAAGGAACCTGTTACAATGACTTTCAGGGATTTTGACAATAACGGCTCCGTTGATCCGATTCTGTCGTATTATATTGACAGGATCTCTTACCCGTTCCCCAGCCGTAATGAACTCCTGACACAGATGAATACAATGCGCAGGAAATTTCCCGATTATTCCTCCTATGCCAATGCAAAGCTTTCGGATCTGTTTTCAGCCGAGGAACTGAAATCAGCAACGGTTCTGACTGCCACTGAATTACGAACAGTCCTCTACATCAATAAGGGTAATAAATTTGAAAAGAGGCTTTTACCGATCCAGGCCCAGTTTGCACCTGTGCATGCCATTGAAATCCTCGATTACAACAATGACGGTAACAAGGACATGATACTTGCAGGGAACCAAAACGCAATGTGTGTGCGGCTGGGAGTAATGGATGCCAATTACGGACAATTATATGAGGGAGACGGTAAAGGAAATTTCAGATATGTGCCCCAGACCGAATCCGGATTTATTATTGTTGGTGATGTAAGATCATTGAAGACAATGACCATCCGGGATACACTCCATCTCTTTGTCGGAGTCAATAATTACGGTGTTGCAACATACGTATTAAACCAGTAATTGCCAACTGCCTGTTGCCACTGCCAACTTTGTCCTCCGTAGCCTTCTTTGACCTCCGTAGCCCAAGCGAAGGAGGTGGCAAAGGAGGACTGGCAACTATTCCCTGATACCCTCCCCCTGTACAATAGTAATGTAACGGTCTGCACTGATGTCCTTATAAACCTCATTAACACCATCCGACCATTCAATTTCAAGCAGGTCGATCTTTTTATTCCTGCCCAGACCGATATGCAGCCTGGGATCGTTATTTGACAGATATCCGGTGGTCCATTGATTGACAAGATGTTGCTTCATCTCCCCTGCAGTCACTATCACTTTTGCACTTATGGCAGGTGCCGGTCCCCTGGGGCTCCTGAGGGTGACACCAAGCCAGTGGTTCCTGTTGCCTCCATCGTTCCGGAGCAATGCAGCAGTTGCTTCGAGATCCACATGAGAGATAATTATATCAAGATCACCATCATTATCATAATCCCATACCGCCATTCCCCTTGCCGAACGTTTCTTTCTGAAATATTCTCCGTGTTCCATACCTACATCGGTGAAATGTCCCTTACCGTCATTTTCGAGTAATACCTGATATTGAAGTATTAATTCTTCAGCTGTTCCGTTGGCGGCAAATATATCGAGGTCGCCATCGTTGTCATAGTCAAACAGAGCTGTTGCCCATGTACCCTTACCTGCCAGGGGAATTTCAATTCCGCTTGAACGGGTGACATCCTGAAAATATCCGTTACCTGTATTACGGTAAAGGGCTCCGTATTCCAGGTCGGATACAAGTATATCGATCAAACCATCACCATCAATATCCCCGATAGTTCCGTGCATGGAACCTGATCCGACACCCTTGCTGTTGGATGCCACTCCGATGGGAATCGCAATATCCTCATATTTTCCGTCAATGAGCTTGAACATATAATTGAAATGATGGTCGTTAGCCTGATATATTTCAAGTGTCCCGTCATTATCAAAATCAAACACAACAAGACCCATACATTTGGAATCGGGATAGAAAAGGTTCATTTCTGCGGTTACATCCCTGAAGGTTCCGTCAGGCTGATGTTCATAGAGCATTGACGCCTGCCCCCTGTACTGGGTTGGATGAGGCATTATTTCTGGAGAAGCGGGAGACACAACTGCTTTGTCAAATCCAAGGAAATTACCGACCATTGCATCGATAAGATAATCTCCGTTATAATCCCAGTAAATGACTCCTATGCTCCATTTGGTGAAACCATTCAGTTTATCAGGGCCTCTGAGCCGCACAAGATCGGTTATATCAGTAAAAGTTCCGTTGCCATTATTCCGGTAGAAAACATTCGGACCGTAATTCAGCAGGTAAAGATCCTCATCCCCGTCATTATCATAATCGATGGCGCCTGCAGCCATGCTCCAGTTGATATCATACACACCTGCCTCCCTTGTAACATCGGTAAATGTTCCGTCGCCGTTGTTTCTGTAGAGGTTATCGGGAGTATCTTTAAACACAAGTCCGTCATCACTTGAAATCCCTTCGAGGTATGTACCATTCATCATGAACAGGTCCATAAGACCATCATTATTGTAATCAAAAACCGTTACTCCCGAACCGCTGCTTTCAATTATATTTTCATAATGATAGTCCCCGAAATTATACCTGAAATCTATACCTGCTCTGTCTGTTACGTCTGTAAACTTTGTTTTTCTTCCACATGAAACAAATAGGAACTGAATGGACACCAAAATAATTGTGCCGGTAAGAAAAGCTTTTGAAATCCTCATATTTTAAATGGATAATCGCGACTGTCACTATTAATTATTCCTCCCCTGTGCATCTCTTCTCTTTATTTCCAGATCCCTGAAAGCCTTATTATAGCTTTCATTTGTCACTTCCCGCGTATTGTATTCACGAAGGTATTTCTGATGATCTTCATCATCAGGATAGGTATCATTTTCAGAAGGGGGATAACTTTTTATACCATGAAACGGAAGCGGAAGAACCTGATTCCCTGTAGCCGTATTCATGTCGCCGTCTTTGACCCAGCCTACACTTCTTATAAGATAATCTCTGGTCCAGCCTTCCCTGAGATCCGGCAATTCTTCCGCATTGAATTCAATTGTTATCTCATCTCCCGCATTTGTAATAACATATTTATCATCAGGCTCAAGCAAAAGTGGAAGTACATCTCCGAACCGGGTATAAAACCCCGTAAGGTCTCGCCATTTGAATTTAGTGTCCACTTCCGAATAATCGAACCAGTGAGGCCCGTATCTGCCACCCTTTCTGTATAGTCTGGAGAATCCCCTGAAATGAAGATCAGCGGCTAAAGGCTGCATTACTGTCGTCATAATGGGTGCGTCCAGTTTCCCGGATGAGAAGAAAATATGATCCCAGTAGATCTCCATATTAGTCAGGATCCTTACCCTGTGATCTGATGATAAAAACTTTCCTGTAAGATCAGCGATTACAGTTTTGTCTTTACCCATAGGGAATCCGGGGTTATCAATTATGGTGACCCATTTACCTTTCCGGTCTTTCACCTGAATTACGGGTGCCATTGTTTTAATTGTCTCCGTCTGGGTTAAGGAGAAGTTTATGCTTGCATCTGTCGGGAATACCCATCCCTGCATAAAAAGGTATATTTCTTTACCTGAATCAATATCCCCGGGATCAAGAATCAGATCCTTCATTTCGGTAATCCCCTGAAATTTATCCTGCAGAAAATTTGATATATATATGTCATCCTTTTCAGAAATATATGCAAGCAGATCATTACCATGGGAATCAACGGCAGAAACCGGAAGATGCTTTTTGTTTACCTGATAAATATTCATTCCCGGGAATGGAGGTGGTGTAAACTGCTCTTCGACATAAATATCAATCGTATCGGGATGATCGACTGCAACAAGTTCTATTTTATCTGTATAAATTGTCTCCCACAGTTCTGAAGTGATCTGAATTGAATATCTGCCATCCTTAGGTTTAAGCATCTCTCCCGGTATCTTTAAATAATCATCAGAAGCATCGGCAAACCCAAATTTTGTTTCCCCTCCCATTATACCCAGAGGCATTCCAAGTGCGCTCCGCCACAGGATGTCTTTAACAAAAACATATTCATCTCCATCCCACGTATAAAGGAACGGACATGATCCTTTCAGCATCTGTGTTTCAATAATCGACTGATCCGTCTCGGGGAAGAACATATTCTGAGGCACTCCATTTGTCCATGTAATACGTATTACATCGGCTTTCGAACGGTTTCCTATTCCGAAATGGATATTCGGATCTGTTACAACCTTTGTCTGATAGAGATCGCCGGCCCTGAGCTCAACTTTAGCTCCGATACCGAAAAAATTATTTTTTGCACTGCCTGTCCTCAGTCCCACCAGTTTCATATTGATAAAATGCCCTGTATTTCCGCCGTCATTTCTGAGCAGATAGACTTCTCCTGCAACTCCTCCGAGAATTATATCAAGATCGCCATCGTCATTATAATCCATCACTGCAATATCGTGACCTGATTTAACATCCCCCGGTAATCTGTCAGAAACATCGGAAAAGATCCCTTTACCATCATTCAGGAAAAGGAAGATGCCTTTTCCACCTTTGACGGCAGATTCTCCGGCAATAAACAGATCCTGATAACCATCATTATTGAAATCGATAAATGAAGCATCATATGCAGTCAGATCCGTAATTTTACTGAACAGTACTTTTTGTCTTGAATCCTTTTCAAAGGTTCCGTTACGCATGTTTCTGTATAAGGTGTGATTCCCGGGTTTCAGGGAAAGAACGAACAGATCGGGATACCCGTCATTATCATAATCACCGCAGGCGACAGCTACAGAACCTCCTTCGCTTTTCAGTCCCGAAATGTCGGTTATATTTCTCATATACCCCTGTCTCTGATTGGAAAACAGACTGTTACTTCCATTCTCATTTATCACGAAAAGGTCAATATCTCCATCCTCGTCAAAATCGCCGAAAACAGCATCCCGGGAATTGATCTTTTCACCAGTAATGCCTGCCTTTTGGGCCTGTTCAAGGAAGGTACCGTCAGCATTGTTCCTATAGAGACGGTTTGGTCCGTTTCTGGCTTCGAATATATCAAGGTCGCCATCGTGATCATAATCGAAAAAGAGAGCCATGTTACCACCGGTTTTGTCGCCTGCGTTTGCTTTAACGGTTACATTCTCGAATGTTCCTTTCCCCGTATTATGATATAAAAGGTTGCCTCCTTCCCGCATAATATAGAGATCCAGATGACCATCATTATCGTAGTCGGCAAAATGAGCTGAAGCTTCCCTGCCTGTATGCCTGATTCCTGATAAAGCGGTTACATCTTTGAACCGGCCCAGTTCATTGTTAAGAAGGAAATGCCTGCATTGTGTTGATCCGGGATAACAACTGCTGACGTACAGGTCTATATCCCCGTCATTATCATAATCTGCAGCAGCTACAAATGTTGCATATCTCAATCCCGAACCGGTCGCTTCACCTGAAAGCCTGACAATGTCAAGTCCTGCCGATGAAGTTGCATTTGTGAACTTCACGGCATCTCCTGCCGTAACAACATCACTGGTCTGAGATATGGTCGACTGATCGAAGGTTATCAGGGGAAATCCGACAAGCGATCCGCCCGGACCTTTAAGTTCCATAATTCCTGACTGATAGGGTGACGAAACTTTAAGGAAGTTGTGAAATATTGTAAAAGTATTTATTGCTCTGGACTTGTCATTGCTCCTCATCAGGGAAATAGTCTGGGTATAATAGTTCCCTGCTTCTGCCGGAAATTCAGGGTATTGTTTTTTCAGGATCTCCATCTGCCCGACTGCTTTATCGTTGTCGCCTTTCCGGATATAAACATCTATAAGATTTAGTCTCGGTACAACATTAGCGGGAGCAGCATCTGTCAGTCTTCTGAGATAGAGTTCTCTCTGTCCGGCTGCTTCTACCCCGGTCATCGTGGAATATATTTCAGCGATACTGTACAGGGTTTTAACATGAGAAGGCGAATATTTGAGAGCTTCCCTGAGTTCGGAAATGGCCCGGTCAGGTTCATTGTTCATCTGATAAACTGTTGACAGGATCAGTCTGATATCAGGATCTTTGGGATCGATCCTTATGGCTCTTGCAAGCTGGGTTTTAGCTTCAGGATATTTTCCCATACGCAAATATGTCAGTCCGAGATTTGCATACCCGAGCTTTTCTTTGGGTGCCAGTCTTATAAGCCTTAAAAATTGTTTCTCAGCCTCTTCAAGCTTAAATTCCTCAAGGTAGGCCAGACCCAGAGTCCTGACAGTTATCAGTTCCTGCGCCCTCTGCTGGTCCCTGCTTTGGGAATAGGTGCAGCTGACAAGAAAAAAAATATTTGCCAGACATATTAAAGCAGATCTCATCCTTCGCATGAAATTATTGATTCAATGTAACAAAGTATAGCAAATTTAAACAAATAAAGGTACAGAAATCAAATACCGTACGGATCGATTAAATAGAGTTTCGGACAGATTATTTAATTTCAGGTATGGGTACTCCGTTCATAAGCTGTGTGACAAAGGGTTTACCTTCCCTGTTACCCATATCATCAAAGCTGATTAT
This sequence comes from Bacteroidales bacterium, assembly GCA_003501665.1. Classification (GTDB taxonomy): domain Bacteria; phylum Bacteroidota; class Bacteroidia; order Bacteroidales; family VadinHA17; genus LD21. Next base: position 11,424 of record DNOQ01000184.1, read on the forward strand.
GCCGGTAACGCCGGTAAACTTATTCTTCTTAAGCGCTTCCTGAATTTTTTCCCGATCGGGAACATCTGCAATCCGGATGGCATTTATGAGCACGTTCATACCGTCAAATGAATAGGATGCAACCATTCCCGGAAGTTCTCCCCAGGTATCTTCATACTTCCCCGAAAATTCCCGGGCAGTTTGTCCTGACCAGATATATGATGGAATAAGAAGTAAATTATCATATTGTTGCAGTTCATTAATAGTAAGCATAGCCTCATTCAGCATGTAGAATGAACCGTAGACAGTGATGCCGGTTTTGCCCTCCTTTATTTTGCTGAATATCTTACGCGATATTACCGGATTACAAAACAGAATAATACATTCCGGGTTCCTGTCCCTTATGGTTTTAATCAAACCATTGATATCATTCCGGTAATCTTCGTATTGAAAATGAAGTGGATCATCTTTTGACTTCTGTTTAATATCTCTCAGTAAAGCAATCACTGACATTTTTGAATCGTATTCATTATCGGAAATGATTGCGACACTATTGTATTTTCTCTTATAATAAATCTCTTCTGTCAGGGCCACTGCCTGCTGATTGTCATTCGGAACGCAATTGAAGAACCACGGGACGAAAGCCTGGGCCAGGGTCGGATCAGAGGACCAGGCACTAACAAAGACCACTGCTGATTTGGTTGCAGCCTGTTCGACAAGGTGTGCATTTCGTCCGTCGTGAGATCCCAGAAGAGCCCATACCTTTTCATTGAAGATAAGATCCACAGCCTGTTTGGAACCAGTTCCCCAGGGCCCTTCCATAGTCCGGGTAACAAGCCGGAAAGGACGACCGTTGAGCCCTCCTTTCTCATTTGCCATCCTTACAGCCAGCTCTGCACCGTGAATAGCTGATGTATTACTGCTGTCCTGTATCAATAAACCTATTTTGACTGACTGGGAATAAGCAGTTGTAGCGGCTGCAAATAGAATTGGGACGATGATACGGCAAAGCTGATTTAAGGACTTCAGCAAAAGCCCCCTCGGGGGTTGGGGGGGTAATTTTACGGAAAACTTCACTCTGAGATTTCTTATAAAATATCCCTGTCGATTGCCCTCGCGATCTTCTTCAGGTCGCTCATCAGACCGGTAAATTCATCCGGGTTCAGTGACTGGAATCCGTCACAGAGAGCCTCTTCAGGTTTATAGTGGACCTCCATAATAAGTCCGTCTGCACCGGCAGCAACAGAAGCTTTTGCCATAGCCGGTACCATCCAGCTGTGTCCTGTTCCGTGACTCGGATCCACAATTACAGGGAGATGTGTTAAATGCTTAAGCACCGGCACAGCACTCAGGTCAAGAGTGTTACGGGTGGTGGTTTCGAAAGTCCGTATTCCCCTTTCACAAAGAACAACCTGTTCATTTCCCTGATTGAGAATATATTCTGCTGAAAGGAGAAATTCCTCTATTGTTGCCATCATGCCACGTTTAAGCAACACAGGTTTTTTTGTCTTTCCAACCTCTTTAAGGAGAGGATAATTATGCATATTCCGCGATCCCACCTGAAGCATATCGGCATGTTCAGCTACAAATTCCACCATACGTGTATCCATTACCTCCGTAACAAAAGGCAATCCGGTTGCCTTCCTTACATCAGCAAGCATTTTTATTCCCTCTACTCCTAGTCCCTGGAAATTGTATGGTGATGAACGTGGTTTAAATGCACCTCCCCTGAGCAGAACCGCACCTGCCTTCTTTACCTTCCTGGCTGTTTCAATCAGTTGTTCATAGCTCTCAACAGCACAGGGGCCTGCAATTATTGCAACGGGTACAGATCCGATCCTCACACTGTTCACATTTACCACTGTCGGGTTGGACCTGGTCTTTCTGTTTACCCTGACAGGAACAGTACATCCTTCAATAATTGCCGGATCGTTATTAAGATTTACTTCCATCTTCTTAATTCTTAGTGTTTCAATAGCCCATTCTGACTTTCTTATATATAGTATTGTCCTGTTCAAACTTCGGGGCAGGGGAGAATTCGAACTTGCCATTGGCAACCTTAGCCATAAAAATTGGTCTGAGGTTATTAAAAGCTCCATCGAAAATAACAATTCCCGTAACTCCTTTGTATCCCTGAAAAGTTTTCAGATCCGTTAGAATATCCCGTATAAGCGCGCGGTTCAGTCCGACTTTATGGATTGACTCAATGATCATGTTCACAGCGTCATAAGCATGTGCTGCGAATACATTTGGCTCCTGACCGAACCTTTTCATATAATTTGCCCTGAATGCTTTTAATTTGGGATCATCAGCATCAGGATTATACTGGCATGTTGTAACAACTCCTTCGGCATATTTCCCGGCAGTCCCGAGGAATTCAGGATTAACCATCCTGTCGGATCCAAAAACAGGCTGATCCATTCCCAGTTCCCGTATCTGTTTTACAATAAGACCCGACTCCTTTGCATTGCCCCATATCAATATCGCATCGGGTTTAATTTTTTTAATCCTTTCAAGTTGTGGTTTGAAATCTGTCTCAAGGTCATTGAACCTTTCTTCAATGACCGGAGGATACCCAATCCTGGTGGCAGAACGGTTAAAATGCATGGTTCCAACCCGGCCATACCTGTTATTGGCTCTCATCATCGCAATCCTCCTGTATCCGCAGTCAGTAAATATATGTTTGACCAGGGCGTAACTACTCTGGCGGTCATCAGGGATATTTCGTAAAACCCATGGAATGTTTGTCTCGGTAAAAGTAGGATCCGGGTCACCCGGATTTATTACCGGGATTTCCAGTTTTAATGTTGCCCTGATTGCCACATGGGAATTAATATCGTCAATTGTACCTACCCATGCCCACACTCCTTCATCATCCATTTTAACGACCTCATTTGCAGCCGCTCCCCAAAGACCCACATCGTTATGGATCATAAGTTTAAAGGGAATACCTTTATATCCTCCTTTTATATTGGCCTCTTCGACAGCAAGCAGCGAACCCTGCATCATTTGTACACCAAGAGGTTGAATTATTGATCCTTCCAATGGTCCGAGGAAACCCAGTCTCACCTCTTTAAGGTCTGTCGGTGGTGGAATCTCACGGCCCGCGCCATAAAACCATGTGGGTTCCAGAAAATGATACTTATAGGCTTTCTGATATTTATCATAAGCAACGAGTTCATCCGGGATATTACCGTAATTTACAGTCTTTTCCTGTCCCGTTACAACTATGCTTCCTGTCAGTAACAGCAGAAATATCGATACCGGAATTTTAATAATTGGCGTCATATACTTAATTTTTCAGTTTGTCAAAATTTACTGATCAGTTCACCGCGACTTACACCCTTTGAGGTTGCAACCCACAGCACATCATCCTCGGCATCCACACCAATGATAAAATTATGAGAGATTGAGGGAAATAACGGGATATCTTTCACCAGAGTATTTCCATTTTTCACAATGGCTTTCCCGTTTATGCTGTTGTCATCCTTTTTGTAAGTTACCCAGTTTGTGCCGTCGGTACAGCTTAACCCGTTATCACTGCATACAAAAACCACATTACCCTCAGCCCTCAGGAAATTGATAAAATTGCTTGCCAGGCCGCTGTCGTGGTCAAAATATCCTTTCCAGTTTTTACCGTCATAACGGCTCATCCCGAAATATGTCGAAACCCACAGAATGCTGTCGGAATAGGACGTGGCAGTTGTAATATCATGAATAACACCATCATCCGGCTGAAGATCTATTTCCATAAAACCGTCAGGATCTACATAATCCCTGAATTGTTTTGTAAGAGTGTTGTATTCTATCACTCCTCCACCCCATGCGGCGATCCATACTTTCCCGTCTCCCGCTGAGAGTGCATAGGTCCAGGGTTCATGCATTGGTGCATTCATTTCGGTAAATATTTCCCATTGCTTTGTATGGGTATCATAATGTCCCGCACCTCCGCCGGTAGCGCACCAGACATCCTTTCCATAACAAAAGACATTATACACCAGGTCGTTAGGCATTCCACTGTTAAACTGGTTAAATGTTTCAAATTTCCCGCCCGACCAGCGGTTCAATCCACCGAGAGTACCAATCCAGACATCCCCGGTAAGAACGCTTACATCGATTGAAACAATTCCGTTATGGGCCAGTCCATCTTCCATTGTGTATGTCTTCCATTTACCATCCTCATATACTGATAAACCATGGTGAGTACCGACAAGAACACGATTGCGTTCACTATCTATCCTCACTGCATAACATTTATCCGATAGAAGACCATCCTCAACAGTGAAATGTTTCCAGTTACCATAAACCGGCATCCCGGTAAAATCACTTTTCGGCCTGAGTTCTTTCTCACGTGACTCAATGGTTGTAAAATCCGGCATGCCCGCATCTTTATGAGAAATTCCCCCCACTGCCTCACTCTTTTTGTTTTTTGTAAGCACAAATATTGAGGCTATAGCTAATATTAACACAACCGATACAATTATTACCGGTCTATTTTTTAACAGTGGCTTCATTTTTTTTCTTTGATTTAAAATTCAATATTCCTGCTTTTAAGACTTTCTCTTTGTCTTTATAATATTCCGGGCCGCTGAGTGATTTAAGATACTCAATCAGCTCGTTGAGTTGAATTTTTGTAAAATCGTTAACAGTCCCGTGAGTATTATCCGCAGCATATTTCGTCCATATCTCCTCGAGTGTCAGAGCAAGACCATGATGGAGGTAAGGAGGTGAAGCGTATATATTATTCAGATGGGGTGTATCGAACAACATCGAGTCATCGCTTGCCAGAAGAGACCCCACATCTTCCATCTGCTTATGTGTGAAATAGGGAGGGGGATGACATGTGATGCAACGCTGTTTAGGAGGTATTTCGTTTCCAAGATTATCGTGTGTCCGCTCAAACAATTCTTTACCCCTTAATTGCATTGCATTTAATTCACCTGTAGGATTATAAAGCAAATTAGGAGGATATGGTATTCCGGTAACAATATATGCCACAAGAGCATCAAGTTCCTTGTAGCTGAAGGGTTCATTTCTTGTGAGCACAGTTGAAAAACGCATACCATCCTGCTTATATATCGTCTGGTTTTTTCCGTTCCATTTGAAAGGAGGGGTATCACCAATATCTCTCAGCGACTGTGTATTTGCAAGGTTACGGCCCATATCCTTTGAAGCCATGTTATAAACAAGTCCGTCTTCATGAGCATCAGGATGACATGTGAAACATGAATACTGATTCTGAAAAGTACCCTTCGAATTATTTAACAACCTTCTTCCAAGCCTTGCCACTGTAATCCTCCGTGGACCACCAAGATCTATAGTCCTTACCATTTCCAGGGTTTCAGTGTTAATTACTCCGATCCTGTCCTCGAGATGTTCTGCAACAAACAATAGTTTTCCATCGGGAGATAACAGCAGACCTTTTGGATTTGCTCCGGTTGGAATACGTTTAATCAAAAAACGGCTGCTCAGACCCAGGTAGTTACTGAAATATTCAAGCTCTTCCGGGGAAGATTCATTTATAATTACCCGCAGTGAATCAACATCCACAACTGAAATAGTGTTGACCCCTGCATGAGAAATGAATGCCCTTTTGCCGTCAGGAGTTATAGCAATATCAAACGGATCGGCAAAATATGAATTTGGTTCGTCAAGCAGAAACTGAATGATCCTGCCATCCGGCTTATTTTCAATAATACCTATCCCGTTTGTCATCATGAATCCTCTTTCAACCTGAATCGAAGGAACAAGGTTTTTTGGCCGGATAAGCGGGATTAACGCGAAATCGTTTTCAGGAGTAAAAGCGATATTCTCAAGCATATATGCCGATTCAACATCTTTACGCTCACTTATCATCCTGGTCTTGTCATTTATGACAGTGAGTTCGCATACTACAGGCTCACCGTATGGAACAAGAAGTGCACGCCGGCTTGTAACATATAATTTGCTGCTATCAGCCGACATCTGTATGCCCGTGGGATTATTTCCTGCGGTGAGCCTCTTTTCTTCCTTTCCCGTAGCTAAACTTATTACCGATATGTCTGAAGTATAGGAATTTACAACATACAGATATTTTTCATCAGAACTAAGTGCAAGACCTGCAGGACCGTTACCGGTTCTAAGTGTATCGGTTACCTTCATTTTTTGAAGATCGATCACAGATAAATTGCCGGACCACTGGTTACTGACATAAGCATAGTTGTTCCTGCCATCAAGGATCACTGTATGCGGCCTGTTACCAACTTCAATCTTGTTTATAAGCCTGCCTTTATCAGTATCAACAATCAGAAGTTTATTCCCTTCTTCAGCAACAACATATAAAGTTCCGCCATCATTTGATGATGCAAGGTTGAAAGGAGAATAATAATCGGCATTGATTATTTTCGGGATAAGCCCGGTTTTCTGAGTGTACAGATGGCATGAAAAACAATTCAGCGGATGATCTTCCGTGGCTGTCTGGTAATTAACATGTGCCCTGGCCCACCTGTGAAATGGCGGATAAATAAGAAGAATTAGAATTGACATCAACCCGGTTATTATGATAAGTTTTTTATATATACTATTCATAATATATTATTCCAGTTCTACAGTTTTTTCTTTAATCTCTGTCAGATGGACAGGTATAATGACAGGTGGTTTCTTTACTGCAAGAGGGATCTTGTTCACCGGCACCACTTCCGGATCCTCATGGCAGCCCACACATCCCCTCCTTTCATTTGGACGTAACCAAAGCCATGTACAGGGTCCGCTGAGAGTTTGCCCTTTCTCATCAAGTGTACGGATCCGGAATGGTTGGTCCGCTAAAATCTTAAGCTGAAATGAACCATCTTCTTCAACCGGCACGATCCCGTAAGTTGAATCTGGTCCCATTACTTCAATAAGGCTGGCTTTTATCGGTCCAGCAGCATCAGTCCTGAATTTATATCCGGTGAAATTAATATCCTGACATAACAGTAATCCGGTCTTAACCTGCATATCAACCTCGCTTGGAAGTTTTTTCGGCCGCTCACAGGCTGCAGCAACAACAACATCCAGAATATCATATTGCGGATCGGAAAATACCAGCCTTCCGGGGATTCCGGTTTCAGGATCAAATTCATAAAGTGCGAATTTATCTGAGCCTGTACTACGATATGAAACAAGATACCTGCAGGATGTAACCGGCAAAACAGAACGGTATCCTTCTTTGTCTGCTGAAAGGTTGATCCGGCTGTGCAAAGGCCGGTTATAGGTCACAGAAGCCGGCAATCCGCCTGTACTATTATTTCCTGCTGATTCCAGGAAGATGATCCTGCCGTCGCATGTCTCACGCGGATCGCTGGTCATTATGTTCTTTCCTTTATTCATGTAAAACATATCAGCCTTTGTTCCGTCAGGTCGCATAACCATAAGCATCGCATCATTTTTCTCCGGCATAAGCTGTCTGCTTACAGTCAGCAACCGGCCATCCTTCAATACATGTGTCGCGTAGTTATCAGTCGGGCTGAAAGTGATCTGCCGGATATCAGATCCTTCGAGGTTGCAGGTATAAAGACAATGCGCAGATCCCACAGTATCGTTGACTGTAAGTTTACTGAAAACCACGCGCCCTGAAGGCAGATACACAGGATCGGTACAATTCTCCCTGAATGATGTGATCTGCCTGTATTTAAGATTGTCCAGGCTCATTTCCCATATATGCCATATATCCCCCGGTTTTTTCTGACCTGTAAAAAGTATATGCCTTCCATCAAAGGATATTTCGGGATATGCTGCAGAATGAAAATCACCGGTCAATAATCTGACCGATCCGGGCTTTTCCGGATTAAAGGCTATGATTCTTGCACCGGTAATGTACCTTCCCGGATCCGGTTCATTTTCCTGTATGAGGTAATTTAACTGTGCTTCTGTGGCTATCATCATTCCGGATTTTACCTTTTTACAACCACCCGCAATCAAAAAGAGACAAAGGATAAAGGCAGATGACAGATATATGATGAATATCCTGCGAACTTTCATACCAAAAGATTTACGGCTCAGTAATTTCAAGTATCTGGTTTGCTTCAATATTTTCGATGATCTGAACTTTACCTGACGGCCATTTTATTTCGATCTTTTCCACCATAATATTTTTTGCGAGACCGAAATGTATCCTCGGATCATTCTGGGAGAGATATCCTGTAGTGCTTTTCTTTACGGCTGTCTGGGTTTTCCCTCCTGAGGTCAGCATGATCTTTGATCCGATCCCATCGCGATTACTTATCTTGCCTGTCAGCTTTATTATCAGCCAGTTATTAAGGTTCCCCTTGTTATTACGGAGTAATACCGAGTAATCATTCAGGTTCATTATAAAAATATCAAGGTCTCCGTCGTTGTCATAATCGCCTATACAGGCTCCTCTTCCTACAAGTTCCCTGTGAAAATATTCTCCCAGTTCGAGTGAAATATCCCTGAATTTACCGTTCCCTTCGTTCCTGAAAACCTGATCTTCCTGTCCGTAGAGGTGCTTCAGGGCTCCGTTTGTTTTAAATATATCCACATCGCCATCGTTGTCATAATCCATAAAAGATGATGACCAGCCCACAAACTGGGCAGCAGCCATGGAGATGTTTGATGCAATTCCTTTGTCAATAAATACTCCGTTCCCCATATTTTCGTAAAGTGAACAATATGTGTCATCCGATACGAACATGTCGATGAGTCCGTCACCATTATAATCGGCATAATCAACCGACATGCTTACTGTTGCCTCTCCTGCCTGGCTGAATGCGGTACCGGACAATGTACCATAATCCACAAACCTCTTACCCCCTTCATTATGCCAGAGATAATTCAGCGTATGATCGTTTGCAACATAAATATCAACCCATCCGTCGTCATCATAATCGGCTGAGCCGACACCCATTGCCCTGCCATCAATATCGGTTATACCCATCTTATCGGTAACGTCTTCAAATGTACCATCACCGTTATTGTGATATAAGACGTCTTTCTGGGCATCATATGCCATCGGGCCGGGAAAGCCGTCAGGGGCATAATAGTATTTGTAACCGGGATCAAATTCAAGGAAATTTCCGACATAGAGATCCAGAAAGCTGTCATTGTCATAATCGAGCCAGGTGGCTCCGATACTGCATTCATTGCCTCCGGCAACATTTGCACGTTTTGTAATATCGGTAAACGTTCCGTTCCCGTTATTCTTAAGTAAAACATTAGGTCCGTAATTACTTAGATACAGATCCGGATATCCGTCGTTGTTAAAATCGCCCGATGAAACTCCCATGGTGTACCAGGGCCCCCCCACACCGGCTTTTTTAGTAACATCCTCAAATGTTCCGTCACCCTTGTTCCTGAAAAGTTTATTTCCAGTCACCTCTGCCGGTTTTTCACTCTTTATGAAACCCTCAATCCACATCCCGCTGCAGGCATATATATCTATAAAGCCATCCTGATTATAATCCAGGAAAACCGCTCCTCCTCCGTCGGACTCAATAATATTGCTAAGCTCTTCCTCCCCGATGGAATGCTTGAAGATAAGCCCTATTTCCTTTGAAATCTCCTGGAAAAAGTCATTATTCGGAGAAGGTACAGCGGCTGCTGACTCGATTTCTGATTTCGGGGATGGTTTACTCCCTGAACGGCATCCTGATATAAATAATGCTATAAAAAAAATCAGGAAATAAAGCTGCTTGCTGAATATCATGATTTAATTGATTAGAAATTGGTAAGTAGTCAGGTTTTTTCAACAAAAACAAACCTTCTTCGAAGTTGTCTAAGGTCACAAACTGGTTAAGCAGTTAATGTACTAATATAACTCAAGGCTATTAAACAATGATTAAAATATCATTAATTTTAGATTAAGAAACTAATCTGCATTCAGACTGAATTTAATAACCTGTTTTAATTCATTCAGTCAGCTAATTTATTGGATTCCATTGTTTTACTTAGTGATCCCGATAGCTCCCTATAACTTTCAGGATGGGACTGGCCGGGACCTTTGAGATCCTGCTATTTGGTAAAATATTAATATCACCCGTCATTTATGAAGAATTTACCCTTCAATGAAGAATNNAATAAAAATGTAAAGAAAAATGAAGGTAATACAAATTGCAGAATTTCAAGTCCCCCTCTCCCCCGGGATAGGGGGATTCAGGAGGTGAGGTCAAGACCGGATAGAGGGGGATTCAGGGAGTGAGGTCAAGAACCCGGGAGAGGAAGATTTAGTAGTAAAAATAAAAGCTGGTTTTTGCGACAGCCTCGAAACCGGGGAAAGAGGGTGGTCTTCTATTTTACTGTCGGCAGCATAATTTTAACAGCGGTTCCCTCCCCTGGTTTTGATTTGAATTTGATTGAACCGTTATGATTGTCGATTATCTGTTTTACCAGAGAGAGTCCTATCCCGATTCCCTTTATTGAAAGAGCGTTTGTTCCACGATAAAAAGGTTCAAACACTTTACGCACTTCATCCTGAGGTATTCCGATACCTCTGTCCTTAAATGCTATTTCCAGATATTTACCATTATGGTCTATACTTAAATCAACTGAATGATCAGAAGAGTATTTACAGGCATTATCAATCACATTCATAAGGGCCATCCTTAACAGGTAATCATCTCCTTTAACAGTTAGCTGATCTGAATCGATAAGTTTATCATTCAGTTTGATATTAATATTGTAACCTTTGTTCTGCATTCTCATTTCTTCTCTTACCTGCCATAGTACCTCATCAATTCTTATCTCGCTGATAAAGCTTACAGGTCCTTCAGCGCTGGTTCTGGCCATCAGCAGCAATTTATTTGTCAGATCGATCATTGATCTGATATCTTCGAGCACTGATCCCAGTGTATGTTTGTATTCTTCAGTTGAACGGTCTTTCATCAACAGCACCTCAATTTGTCCGTTAATTGACGTCAGCGGTGTTCGGAGCTCATGTGAAGCATTGGCAATAAAACTCTTCTGCATTCCGAATGATTTTTCAAGTCGTTCAAGCATTCGGTTGAAAGTCCTGGCAAGATGGCCTATTTCATCCATACCCTCACCCTGCGGAACTCTGAGATTAAGACTGGTTATGGAAATATCTTCTACCTTCCTGACCATATCCGAAATGGGTTTGAGAGCCCTTCCCGAATAAAACCATCCTGCAATAAAGAATAGAAGCAGGCTCACAAGGCAAACAATTATAAGGAGAATTCTTAATTGCCGCAGGCGGACCGGGCCATTTTTGTCGATTGCGGCAGCGATCACCACAAAACGGTAAGAACCTGAAGTATATAGAGTTCCCAGCACTTCGTACTGATCCTTACTTGAAGAGACCTCTTCATTCTGCTTTACACGCCTGACAAGGCTGGCCAATTCCGGCAATTTCCAGGTCCGATCAGATATATATAATGTATCGCTTCCAAAATCCAGAATGATAATCTTTTCATCCTGTAATCTGTCGAGATGATAAATACCCGACCTGAGGGCACGATCTACATTATATTCATAACTGTCAAGGACTATCTGGGTGATGGTCCTTGCTCTTGCCCTGAGAAGGTCATTGAAATCATTACGGTGGAATCCGGCTGAAGATAAATAGATGGCAACTGATGCAGCAATCATGATGATTCCTCCGAGCAGGAGGAACTGAAGTGTTAATCTTGCCCTGATCTGCATACTTTTATTCTTCGAAAATATATCCGAATCCTACCCGTGTACGGATATATTTCCTGTCATATCCTTTATCGATCTTTTTCCTCAGAAAATTGACATAAACATCAACCACGTTTGTATTGATATCATAATTTAAATCCCATATCTTTTCAGCAATATCAGTTCGTGACAATACTCTTCCGGGATTACGCATAAAGTATTCAAGCAGTGCAAATTCCCTGGCTGTAAGGCTGATCTGCGAATCTCCCCTTCGTACGGTCTTCTTATCAAGATCCAGCTCCAGTTCACCTGAAATAAGCTTGTTCCCTGTTTCATAGGACTTATCGGAAGATTTCAGCAATACTTTAACTCTTGCAAGCAGTTCTCTGAATTCGAATGGTTTAACAAGATAATCATTTGCACCGGCGTCAAATCCCGCGAGCTTATCTTCGGTGGTACCAAGTGCAGTTAACATTAATACCGGGATATTGGGATAAAGACTTTTCAGCTTTTTACACAGAGCAAGACCACCAATACCCGGAATAATTATATCCAGAATTATCAGGTCATATTTATACTGGCGGATAAGCTTTTCGGCATAAACTGCTTCGTATGCAACATCTGCATCATAAAGATTATCTTCAAGTCCGTTCTTTATGAATGAAGCCACCTTTGGTTCATCCTCCACAATAAGTATTTTCATTACCCGGAATGTTTAATATGAATTAAAGTCTCAACGATCTGTTTGATATTTTATCGTGAAATTTTAAAAATTTTTTCTGATTGTTATTTCCTGTCCGTTATATGTAACTGTGACATCGGAAGCAACATCAGGACTGAAAGGAACCGGCTTATTCCTCTCTATCCAGATGATATTAATTGTTCTGGACTTAAGCATGCCACTGAACTCTCCTTTACGCTCACCGATAGTCAGTTCCCCGGTATTGTTATTGAAACTGAATCTTATTGTACTGCATTCACCACTTTCATAATTGTAATTAACCCCTTCATCCTCATATAGTGTAAAAACACAATCCCTGCCGGTATATACCCACAGGTTAAGCGGATCGGCCGGTTTTTCTCCGGTGAATTGTAATTCCGGACCGACCGGAATTATCGATCCTTCCTTAACAAAGAGTGGCATACGTTCATATGGCGCATCAACCTCCAGGTATCTGTCTCCCGCAATATATTTACCCGTATAGAAATCATACCATCCTGCCTCACCCGGGAAATATACAACACGTTTTACGGCCTTGTATTTATACACAGGTGCAACAAGTATAGAAGGCCCGAACATATACTGGTCACCAATACTTTTAACATTCTTATCTTCCCCGAAATCCATAATCATCGCCCTCATTATGGTATAATCATTGAAATAAGTTACTCCGGCAAGTGAATAAATATAAGGCATTAGATAATATCTCAGCCTGTCGTAATAGACCATGCTCCTGTATGCAGGATGATTATCGGGTGCTATATTGTATATTTCCCTGTAAGGATACTGTCCATGACTCCGGAAGAGAGGGCAGAATGCCCCGAACTGGTACCAGCGGGTATTAAGTTCCCTCCATTCATTGAGATCTTCTGATCCCTCTTTTGCCCTGACAAATCTGTTCTCTACACAGAACCCCCCGATATCCATGGTCCAGTAGGGGATTCCCGAAAGAGAATAGTTCAGCCCGGCAGAGATCTGGGCTTTAAGATCTTCCCATCTGGCTGCGATATCACCGCTCCATGTAGCTGTCGAGTAGGCCTGTAATCCGGCAAATCCCGACCGGGTAAGAAGGAATACTCTTTTATCCGGATCTGCTGATCTCTGTCCGTTATAGATGGCTGCAGCATTCATCAATGCATAAGTATTGAAGTACTTTGCCGAGGGTCCCATGGCTGTGGGTGTCGAAAGCAGCTTCCTGTAATTAATGTCCGCGTTTGAAAGTATGTCCGGCTCTGAAGCATCCATCCAACAGGCATCAAAACCCTTTGTATAAAGATGTTCTCTGATCTGGTTCCAGAAAAGCTCCCTGGCTCCCCTGCTGTAAGGATCATAAAATGAACCTGTATAACCCTTTCCTATCCAGTCCCTGACGCTGTCGTTTACAGCCTGCCGGTACATCCATCCTTTCCGGTCAAATTCCCTGAAATGCTCCGTTGTATAATAGAATTTCGGCCATACTGAGATCATAATCCTGGCATTCAACCCGTGTACCTCGTCAACCATTCCTTCAGGATCGGGAAAGAAAGCGGGATCAAATTCATGGGATCCCCATGCATCTAAAGGCCAGTAAGACCAGTCGAGAACAATATTGTCAAGAGGGATTCTTCTTGCACGGTACTCTTTTACAACATCCAGAAGCTCATCCCGGGATTTATACCTTTCACGGCTCTGCCAGTAGCCGAGAGACCAAACTGGCATTATCGGAGCCTTGCCTGTCAGTGTCCGGTAACCGCTTATGACTTCGTCGATACTGTTTCCTTTNNATGAAATAATAATCTATCTGGTCACCGATCCCGGAGAAGAGCGATAGTGAACCCTGTTCCTTCTGAGGACGCGGACTTAAAGCTTTCAATCCGATATATGAGACAACCCCGTCGGGTTTCCATTCCAGCCTGACAGGGTATTTTCTGCCCTTTTCAAGATTTTTGGAAAATTTATATGTGTTTGGGTTCCATGAAGTGCGCCAATGCTCGGACATAACGGGTTCTTCATTCAGAAATAATCTCACATAACCGGCATAATAAAGCCTGAAATGATATAACCCCGATTCTGAGGGTTCGAGGTAACCTGACCATACTACCTTTGAACGTTCCAGCCGGATATCCTGAGGAAATCTTTTTACAGTAGTGAGATTTTCATAATCTATTTCATTCTCAACTTTCTGAAGATATATATTAGTTGTATCGCTGATATCATAATATGTAGCAGTCAATCCTCCTTCCCTGTCTGTCTGATCATAAAGTCTGAAAAGACTAATCTGTGAATAATCGCGTGGATCGCCGAACCGGCTGAGTGAATAATTATCCCAAAGTATCCCGTAGTTCTTATCGGAAACTACAAAAGGCACGGCAACTTTCGTGTTGTACTGGTAAAGGGTCTCATTCCGGCCTTTATAGTTGAATTCATCGGACTGATGCTGTCCCAGTCCGTAAAATGCTTCATCCTGAGGTGATTCAAAAACCTGTTGCATGGAATATCCGTCAGTTCCTTCAACTGAAAAGGGATAGAAGAGCTTTCCTTCTTTTCCTGATTCCCGGAGCAATGTTATGCCATTTTCATCCTTGAAAGTTATCTTTCCGGTGACCAGTGAGATGTATACCTTTGTCTTTTTTGTGGAAACAATCAGTGAATCGGCTGTTTCCGTTATATCATAATCAGTCGCAACCGTCCGGTCGAAAACACACAGGCTCTTTTCCTTTGAAAGTGACCCCGAGGGAGTAGCAATAATATGAATTATACTCTCATTAACCGGTTCAATCTTTATCAACCTGGCGCCTCTGCCGGTCTTATCCTTAAGATGAACAATAATCCCATCGTCACTCTTTTCCCACCTTTTTCCGGAACATGAAACGCACAGGATTGAGATCAGAAATGCAAATAAAAATTCCCTCATGATGCAGTTATTTTATTTACGATCAGAGAAATTCCATGACAATGAATGCATTTAATTCATTTCAGCTTCTCCCTCAATTTCAACAAGAAGATCATCACGGCAGATATCTGCTTCAACATAAGATACAGGTATACCGGGGAAAATTCTTTCACATATCTGACGAACAGGTACGAAATCGCTTCGCCTTTTAATATATGTTCTTAAAAGACAGAAATTTTCCCCCTGCAGGCGCGGACGTGAAACAAGTTCACTGATTCTTCCGGGGTCTGACAAGGTTCTTATATTCTCAATCGTAACAATGGTCTGCTTTTCAATATCTCCGACACCCACAGTCTCCTGGCCTGTTATTGAGGCAGTTCCTGATATGAAAAGAGTGTAATGGCTCTGATTGGCCAGGAGCAATCCCCGTTCAAACTGGGGAGGATTCTTTACCGGGTTTCCTTTATCCGCAGATCCTTTCAATACCTGCTGTCCGTATTCATAAGCATTAACCTGATTTGGATTATCGACAGGTATTAAAGTTAAGGATTTTTCGGGTTGAATTGCGCAGAAATCCATAATAACTCCTCCGTGTTTCATTCCAACCCCGGTTGCGGCAGGGAATCGTCTTAAGGTTCTGTAATTATGATAATATTCACTTCTTACTTCATTGAATATCTGATAATTCTGAAGATTATCCCTGACCTGAAGAATATTCCCGATATAATTCCACTGGCGTACTATGTCGTTTGCCGACATATTCTCTCTTTCCAGCATAGCCAATATAATATTAAAAGCCTTTTCCGCTGCCGTTCTTGTGTCATCAGGGTACATGTAACTGCTTACACCTCCTGCCCATAATTCTTTTCCCTTTTCCGATTCAAGAATTAAATAAGGAATGGAACAAAATTCCCGGCTTGTAACATCAGCGGTTCCTGATAGAATAAATGCTGCCTCAACAACTGTCTTCCATGGCTTTTCAGGGGGTTGTATTGTTACGTTAAGCGCAGGACACCATGGCTGAAATACCGCGGCAGAATAATCAATGATACTGCTCCTGACAGATTTGAGGGTTTCAAAATCAGGAAGATCGGCGAATACATTTATTTTTACCGGAATAAGACCCGAATTCCGTATGTCCAGGATCTTATCCAGGCATTGTTTCCATTCATCTTCAACACTCCCCGGTACTTTAGGAAGGATCACATAATATCTTCTGGACATTTTGTGTTATTCTTTGGCTTCAAAAATAACATTTTTTGGGTCCGAAGCAATGGCATTTGTCATATTCCGTCCATTGTAACCGACCCTGCCGGTGACAAACTCGGGTACATTGAATGAAAACAGGCTGTAATCGTAATAATCAGGATCTTTCTGGGGAAGTAAAAATGGTTTGGCAGGTATCCCGTTCTCATCAATCCAGGAGATATAAAACCGTGTATAAAGGCCGTCAGTTCTACGGCTGCTGAAGACAAACCAGCGGGATTCCGATGACCAGGAATGATAACTTTCCGTCTCTTGACTGTTAACGGTATCCAGAGGGCGAAAGCTTCCGTCTTTAAGATCCAGCAAATAAAGATCGGCTTCCCTGTGCCATATTGAGAAATTTCCATAGTCCGACATTGTGAACATAAGATATTTTCTGTCGGGAGAAGGCCTCGGGAATGATATACTTTTACCGGTTACTGCGGAACTGACCAGGGTATCAATTCTGTCGCCAAATGTGCCTGATGCAGGATCAAATCCTATTTTGCACAGACTATATTTTATACTTTTGTATTCTGAAGGAATATTTCCTCTTTTTGCGGAACAGAAAAAAATTTCCTTCCCGTCGGAAGAAAATGCCGGAAATGTTTCAAAGCTTTCTTCCGAAGAAATCAACTTATGGGTTATCAGTACATTTTCTGAAATATCATAAACAACCAGATCCGATTCTGAATCCATTACTTCGATCCTTTTTTCCGCCGTCGTATGAAAAACCTGGGATATATTATTGACTGAGAAAGCTATATAATTACCGGACGGGTGCCAGTACGGGTAAACACAATTATATTTTGTCTCCTTTGTCCTGGAATCAAGCTTAACCATATTACCATTATCTGCTATGATGGTACCGGAAATCTTCCCTCTCAGATGAAACATCATCTTATCCGGATTATTATTGCTGAAAGAATGACAATTCATACAGTTACCTGTTAACATCCGGTTATCAATCACCGGTTCTTCATCGAAACCGGAAATATTTCTCTGGTAAATCCCCATTCTGCTCCACGACTCATAACCGGGGGCAATTCGCCTGTAAACAAGGTAAGGATCTACCGGGGTTTCTTTTACAAATATGATAAAAGGCAGATATTTAAACCATTTACCCGACTTTTTCGAATATGTCGTAATATTGAGTTCCCCTTCCGTGTTTTGTCTGAGGATCCTGTGCCATTTCCTCACCGGTATTCTTATTTTATCTCTTCCACTTATTTTCAGGATCCCGTCTGCACCTTCAATAATGACGACAGCTTTTTCAGGGGATCCATTAAGTCTGAAATTAAGCGGTGCAATATTAACAGGAACGGTAATATCAGCAATGTCGGGGAAAATATCAGGGAGCTTCCCTGTCTCAGAAAACTGTTGCGGGAGTCCGTTACATGATACAAGTGAAATAAATCCGGTTGCCAATAATATTATTAAATAATCTTTTAACATCATATCCGGTCAATATTATGACAATTCCTTTGTGTCCTTTGTGTGTCCTTCACGTCCTTTGTTCCTTCCTGTCGTCAGTCAGGCAGGGTTATGCAGGATTTTGTAATTATTCCACCTCAGTTATTCTTATAAACTTCACGCCATGAAAAGGCACTTCGGTAGTAAAACTGTTTTCAAAAATTCCCAGATCTTTCTGTCTCCACAGATCTCTTACACTGAAATTTCCTGAAATATTAATATCCGAAGCGTTGAGTGTTATTATTAAAGGTGAAGGTGTTTCGTCCCAAAAAAAATTGTCGGCCGGATCCGATAATTCTCTTTTAGCATCGGATAAGCCGTCAGACTCATTGTCAATCAGATCGATTATTGATGAATTTGCATCTCCCGAAACAGCAAAGAGGCCGACAGCGACTGATCCGTCTTCGAGCTCTTTAGCCATTATAAGTTCCTCTTTTGCTGCACGCACTATTTTTGCCTGCTTACCCAGGACATCCTGATTGACATCTATCACTTCGTGGTTGCAGAGAATATTCAATGTAAAAGTATCTAGTCTTGCCATTTCGCCTCCATAAATAAGCGGGGCAGCCATCAGCGACCACATCGACATGTATGAATATTGCTCATCAGGTGTCAGGTCAGCTTTTTCGTATGATTCCGATTTTAACGCATTTCTGATCCAGCCTATAAGGATATAATCGGGATCATTGTAGCCGCCCGGACGGGCATATTCCCAATGTGTGGCATTTGACAATCCCACGTAATAGAACCCCGGCATTGATGAACCGGCAACAAGTCCCAGATCTCCTGTTGTCCTCCAGCAGTTGCCTACTCCTGCACCCCACTCCCAGACCTCTCCCATTCCATATTGGCATAAGTTCATAACAATGTCCCTTTTGATTTTTCCAAGTTCATTCCACATCAGTATATACGGTTTCATAAAAGCTTCCCTGGTCCTCTCCTTTTCAATCCTTCCATATGAGCACCAGTCATACTTAAGAAAATCGAATCCCCAATCTGCAAATGTCCGGATATCCTGCTGCTCATGCTGATAACTGCCTGTATATCCGGCACATGTAGTTGGTCCGGGTGAAATATAGATGCCTGCTTTTAACCCCTTTGCGTGAATGTAATCCGTAAGGGCCTTCATATCGGGAAAAAGCTTGTTGGTCTTCAATTCGCCGTTTTTTTCACGCATTTCCCCGCCAATGACCGGATCGTCAGAATTAGCTTTTATGGCCCAGCAATCATCAATATTCACATACTGATACCCGTAATCGGCCATTCCGGAGGTTATCATCAGGTCGGCTGAAAGTCGCATCACCGAATCGCTCACCCTGTGATAATAGATATACCAGCTGTTCCATCCCATCGGAGGTGTCAGGGCCAGGGTACCTCCCGCAATAATTTTAAATGGCCGCTCAGATGTGCCTTTAGAATTCCGGGCGATCAGTTCAACCGGATATTCACCGGCCTTTTCAACTTTACCGGTTATAATTCCTGAATTCTCATCCAGGGAAAGTTCCTGAGGCAATCCCTCTGCCGAAAATGTCATCGGACGTTCCCCTGTGGCAGGTATTCTGTAAAGAAAGGGGGAACCCGGATGCACCCCGTAAACCTTCGGACCATTAATCCTGGGTTCAGCCGGAGCCGGAGGGGTCAGTATCTCTTCAGCTTCTGTAAAATATTCATTGTCAACAGCCCGCGGCTGAAAACCCCTGTATGTGATAACAGCATCAGCCCAGTCTGCATGATCGCCGTTTCTACCGTCATTACCGTCGGTAACCAGCAGTCCCAGCTTATCAATTCCCCTTATATTGACATCTGCTTTTCTGGCAGAATCACCCTTTTTCATTATGCCGCTTTGCCACAATATTTTCTTATCACCGACCAGGATAAATTCCACACTTCCCTCCGAAGTTCCGGAACCATCATCAACTCCTGTGAAGCACGAAAAGTGCTGACCTTTCTTATCAAGCTTAATAAGGAAGGTGCTGACGGCGTGAGTTCCTATACCGGATTCAAATCGTTTCCCGGCAATTGAAAGCAATGACCCGGCGACGGAACTGTCTTTCCTGGCAGCCCTCCATCCGCTCTTCATCTTAGACAGATCGAGCTCATTCAGTTTAATTGATTTCTCCGGCCCGCTGCAGGATAAAACCAATAGTACAACAATGATAACAGTTAATGATTTCACGTCTTTCATCATATAATAATTGATTTTAATGGTATGATGGAACCCACATGTCGCTGATTATTATAACAATGTGTTTGTGTATTCCGATTCATGTGGGTTTCATCTATATAATTTATATTCTAGAATCTGAGTGTTAATCCCATTCCATACCCGGTCATTGAAAACTTCAGTTCACTTTTATTCCAAAATAAACCTGTCGTGGATCCGCTGTTATAAGTATTAACTGCCTGTCTGGCCTGCTTATTAAATTTCAGACTCAGAGGAATTGAAACAATTATTAATCCGGCACCAATCCCTGCCATTGTCCAGTTC
>DNOQ01000240.1 GCA_003501665.1 Bacteroidales bacterium
ACTTCAGGTATCTTCTTTATAGCCAAATTACAATCTCTGACACCGCGGTACCAATAATTCCACGGATAGGTGAAATAATCTTCCTCACCGTTCTCTGTATCGGTTTCGTATTTCCAGAGTTTTGCACCCATATACTGTGAATAGGCTTTCCCTGTAAAATACTCCAGACCTCCTACCAGATTTCCTCCCCATTCGCTTACTCCACCTGTCCAGGTAATAAGAGCTCTGTAACCTCCTGTGGCCAGGGCAACTCCTGCAGCATTACTTGTAAGTGGTGATTCGGTTGTAAGGGTCCCTGTAGGTGTTTCTTCAAGAAATTTCTCGCATGAACTGAGTATAATACTTAAAGCGAGTATTGAATATAATATCTGTTTCATTTCTTTTATATTTAAATATTAGAAAATAACATTAACACCAAAGGTATATTCCGTAGGCCGCGGATACATATAGAAATCCATACCCGGAGTCAGCGCATCACCCATATTGTCATTATCACTGCCTTCAGGATCATATCCTGAATATTTGGTCAGTACAAAGAAGTTCTTGGCATTTGCAAAAACCCTCAATCTGTTGATTCCCAAGAGTTTTTTGGAGAAAGTATAGCCGATGGTAGCACCTTCACCTCTTAAGAATGAGGCATCTTCAACCCACCATGTATCAGGATATGTCTGGTAGTAGGATCCACCCATACCGGGACGAACCTGACCTATCATAGTGTTCTGATGATCCGGACGCCATGCATCAAGAACCCTGTTTTTACTGTTATCCATTACCTGGCGGTCCTCACCCGAGTGGTTTGTCCTGTTCTCCTTCTTGGCACCGTATGATACTCTGAGAGATATACTTGCATCAAAATTCATGTAACCGAAGGTATTTGTGAAATCCATATCCCACTTCGGCAGTGTGCAACCAAGAATATCACCATCGGTATAGAAACTGATCTGACCATCATTGTTCGTGTCCTCATATTTGACATCGCCCGGTGAGAATCCATATCTGGCAGCGAGGGAGACTTCCTGCGTACTGTAAGTACCCAGGCGGTTAAGGCCGAATATTGAACCGATTGATTCACCTTCTCGTAAAATTGTATTGTAACCTCCTACCCAGCTGTTGCGTCGGATATCTGCACCCGTCGGTCCCAGTTTTTCAATCCTGTTCTTATTTGCACTCCAGGTAATATCGGTATACCAGTTGAAACGATCTCCCTGAACATTATGCGTTGACAGCATCAGTTCGAGACCTCTGTTTGATACGCTTCCATAGTTATCCTGAACACTTCCGACAGTGGTCGAATAAGGCAGAGGGACACTGAGAAGCATATCGGTGGTCAGTTTGTAATATGCATCAATCGATAACCTGATCCTGTCCCTGTACAAACCAACATCCACACCGGTATTATACTGAGTTGTTTTTTCCCATTTCAAGTCTGGATTTGCCATCGAGCTGGGATACAGGCCTGTGTATGCTGATTCACCCAATGCAATGTTTGCTGAGCTCAGGAATGCCTGTGTCACATAGCTTCCTATCTCCTGGTTGCCAGTCTGACCCACACTCAAACGAAGTTTAAGGTTTGATAGTATTGCGAGATTCCTGGCAAAATCCTCCTGTGAAATATTCCATGCAAATGAACCTGACGGGAAGAACCCATATTTTGAGTTAGGTCCGAATTTTGATGATCCGTCAATACGTCCTGTAAGCGTAAAAAGATATTTGCCCTTAAAACTGTAGTTTGCACGGGCAAAATAAGAGTTAAGTGAGTTCATACCGTCATTACTTGACACGCTTGGTCTGGTGTAAGTTCCAACACCAATATTATGCCACTTGTAGAAATCGTCGAAGAACCAGCGGTTATCCATATTGTCGTTCTCCCATGAATATCTTGACCAGGATATGCCAAGCAAGCCAGTAACAATATGTTCTCCAAAAGTCTTATTATATGTGAAATAATTCTCATTCTGCCAGTAGAATGATTTCCCCGTGTTTATATAAGCCCGACCCTGGTTTGCACGTGAGACCCTTATTCCCTGATACTGATTATACTTCCTTGTATTGTCGTCGATTGCAAAGTTTGATTTGAAGGTCAGATAGGGAGTGATAGTAAAATTAAGTGTGATATCTCCCGTGAACTGTGAACGGCCGGTAATTGTTTCCACAGTCTGGCTGACCTGCCACGGAGACTGGCAGTCTGCCTCGCCAACAGGGAAATCGGTGTTTTCACCAAATTTGCCCGCGTATGCTCCATAGACAGAAACATCATCCGGATAATTTTTCGGAATAACAGGGAACGATTCGCTAGCGGCACGTGATATACCGCCGCTGAAGAATGACTGGTCATTGGTACGGTTGGTATTTTTGCTTACACCTATCTGTGTACTGACATCCAGCCATTTGGTTAATTTGAAGTCACCGGTTAGTTTTCCTGAAAAACGGTTGAAGTAGGAATTCAGAAGCAATCCGTCATTAAGCGTATAGCCAACAAAAGCTCCGAGTTTTGCAGCTTCAGTCCCTCCCCGTATGCTTAAATTGTGGTTAGTTGAATTTGACGGAGGGAAAGTTACATCCTCCCAGTTTGTATCAAACCTTGGCCTGTAATAGTTGCCATCCCTTCCTAACAATGGGAGTGAATAGGCTCCCTGTGGCACTTTTTCAAACAGATGCGGGAAATCGGAGTAGGTTGTTGTTGATGAATACCCTGCCGGAAGCAACGCGGCATTCGGACACATTGACCACGATTGTGATGTTGAATACTTCCTGATATTTCTCCAGGCCTGCTCAAGAACATAAAGGAACTGCTCTGAATTATTGTAAACAAAGTCCTTCTGTCTTTGACCTCTTGTATAATTGCCATTATACTCAACCTGCATTCTTCCTGCAAGACCACGCTTTGTGGTGATAATAATAACACCGTTGGATCCACGGGCTCCGTAGATGGCCGTTGCAGAAGCATCTTTTAATACATCGATTGACTGGATATCATGCGGATTCAGAATCTGAAGAGCATTTTCGACACCCACTATACCATCGACTACGAAAAGCGGATTGTTATTGGTACTGATGGAATTTGTACCACGTACACGAATATAGATGCTTCCACCTCCCGGCTGACCACCGGCGGTAATGATTTTCACGCCGGCAATTTTACCTGAAATAGCTTCGGCAACATTAAATGCCGGCTTATCCAATAATCTCTCAGCATTAACACTTGTAATGGAACCGGTAAGATCTTTTCTTGCCTGGGTCCCATAACCAACCACCACCACTTCGCTTAACTGAGATAATTCGGTCTGCATAACTACATTTATTGAAGTCCTGCCTCCCAGCGGAATATTCTGGGTGACATAACCGATAAAAGATATCTGCAGAGTGACGTTTGCATTGGGTATTTCAAGGGTGAAACTACCTGAAGCGTCTGTCATTGTCCCTATAGTTGTACCGGAAACAACAACGTTTACGCCAGGCATCGGATCACCTGTAGCCCCATCTGTAATCGTTCCTCTCACAGTCACCTGCTGGGGGTCATCTGAAAGAATTTCCCCGCCGGCTGCCGTAAGATCCAGTGAAAGAGAAAATACAATAAAAATGGTCAATTTCAGGAACAAAAAAGTTTTGTATTTCTTCCACAGGGGAGAAACTGAACAAAATTTTTCTTTCATACGTAAATAATTTTGATTTTAAAGCTCGTATAACATATCCCGCTGAGCGGGAGAACCCACCTGAATGTAAAAGTATTTTCATGATTGTTTATCCCGCTATAAGCAGGATGTGGGGTTCATAATAAATTAATTGTTAGTTAAAGTTAGTTGATCAGAATCAGTCTGTCAGAATTTTACAGACCGTAAATAACATTCCCTAAAAGATTACTGCTCCAAAGTAGTTTTAACTTATGCAATCATTTTGTTTTTCCATAGGCATATAAATTTAAAGGTTAGACTTAGTTTAAGGATATAATTAAAATCTCCGTTGCTAAACCAGAAAAACTGACTGATGGAAAATAATCTTCGAATAGTCGCTATTGCG
Source organism: Bacteroidales bacterium (assembly GCA_003501665.1). GTDB lineage: Bacteria > Bacteroidota > Bacteroidia > Bacteroidales > VadinHA17 > LD21. The sequence goes on from DNOQ01000240.1 coordinate 4,018, forward strand.
TAGCTAAATTACGAAACTATAACCGGAAGTAACAAAATATATGAGATTATTTTTATATTTTTCTTAATATTGAGATAATAAAAATTTTATTGTTTGAATATTTTTTGCTTTAAACTTATGTTACCTTATAAAACATACATACTTCTATTTATCCTTGTATCGCTTCATGCTAACCTTACAAGCCAGGGAATATCCGCCTATAAGTTCTCTTTCGGCCCCGCCAAAGAGGTCCCCGGTTATATTAAAATAAATGTTAAAGACAAATATTCCGCCCAGACAGGATATGGATTCGATTTCGGGACAATCCCTTTTGCAATCGACAGGGGAGGCAAAAAGCCTCTTACCAGCGGATTCTGCACCGGAGATAAACCTTTTTTCTTCTCTGTGCGTCTTCCTGCAGGAAATTATAATATAAAAATCATAACGGGCGATCTGAAAGAATCTTCCTTAACCACGGTCAGAACAGAATCAAGACGGCTCATATTTGAAAAAATAAGCACTGAACCGGGAAAATTCAAAAATCTTACGGCAACTGTAAATATCCGTACTCCAAAAATCGGAGATACAGGTGAAGAGGTCATAAGAAAACCCGGGGAGATGAATAAGCTTAACTGGGACGAAAAACTGACTTTCGAATTTACCGGTAAACGACCATGTATTTGTGCCCTCGAAATAACCCGTACAATCGATGCGGTCACTGTTTTTCTTGCCGGTAATTCAACAGTAGTTGACCAGGATGACGATCCGTGGGCTTCATGGGGACAGATGTTTCCCCGGTTCCTCGCTCAGGGTGCAGCCGTTTCAAATCAGGCTGAATCGGGATTGTCACCCGGAAGTTTCCTTTCATCCAACCGGTTTAAACAGGTTATGAATATGATGAAACCGGGAGACTATCTGTTCATAGAGTTCGGACATAACGATCAGAAAGAGAACGGTCCGGATGATGGTGCATTCAAATCATACTCGGAAAGTATCAGGCTCTTTGTGAACGATTTCAGGGAGAAAGGCGGAATCCCCGTCATTGTCTCACCTGCAAACCGGAGATCGTTCGGAGAAGATGGTAAACTTACAAATTCACCTGGCGATTACCCGGAAGCCGCAAAAAAAGTTGCGGAGGAACTGAAAGTCGCATTCATCGATCTGAATGCAATGACAAAAACTTTATATGAAGCAATGGGTCCGGAGAATTCGAAAAAACTGTTTGTAATATATCCGGCAGGGAGCTTCCCCGGACAGAAAGAAGCACTCGATGACAATACACATTTCAATACTTATGGCGCTTACCAGCTTGCAAAGTGTATTATCGAAGGAGTAAAAAATAATAAACTGGAGCTGAGAAACTTCCTGATCAAAGGCTTACCCTCTTACAATCCGTCAAAACCCGATCCGTTTGAAAGTTTCGGCCTGCCGCTGAGCCCTCAGTCTCCGGTAATAATAACGAATTAAAGTTCCACTGTGTAAGTTTCTGAAATAATTTAGATTATACATCCAGACAGAGGATACGCAGAAATTGACAAAAATTAATAAATGATATATGAAACCTTCATGTTACAACGACACAAAAGATTATGAAAATAATTTTCCATCATGAAGGTTCCATTCGAACC
>DNOQ01000004.1:0-8815 GCA_003501665.1 Bacteroidales bacterium
CCCGAACCCCGGGCCGGATTTTTAGCCGGACAGGCAGAACAGAGCCTGGTATCGAAAGAACCGGGACTGTTGTTTTACCTTTCAGGTGATCAGGATTTCTCGGCGAACTTTGCTTCGGGAGGACAAACTGACCCGAATTTCCTGAGAGATGTCACGATCATTTCTGACGGGGCAGTTGGTAAGGCATTCAGGGCTGAAGATACACAGCTTATGTCATACTGGGCACCCGGAAATATTTATGCCCAGCGGGGAACCCTGGCATTTTTCTGGCGGTCGCGCTACCCTGTCGGACCAACCCCTTTCCCGGTCTTTCGTGTAGGATATGCCGATCACTCAAGTTGGGATATGGTATGGCTCAGGATAGATTATAACGGTTCCGGATTCGACGCTTTTGTTACTGATATCGGCCTTTCCCGGACACGCGTTTCGTGGTACACTGATAAATTCCCTTCTTCTGATAAATGGATACATATTGCCCTTTCATGGGATGAGACGGAGGGTATACGGTTCTATGTTGATGGTAAAATGGTTGCCCGTCAAACCGTTAACGGATCTGTTTATGATACGGGTCTGGATCAGTTTGGTCCGCATTCAAGGATAATAAGCCCCTACCAGGTGCAGAGTGCATACTGTTTTTCCCGCGGAGGCGATGTGGATGAGATCAGGATCTATGACCATATGCTGCCCGATGAGAGTATCCCGGTTCTTGCATCAGGGAAGAGTCTGAAAAAATTATCACCCTTCAGGCGTAATCTTACTGAAGAACGATGGCGCGATGATTGGTGGCTGCGAAACGGATGGAACCTCCCCAATTCTCCTCCTCCTTTACTTCCTTCATCAGAGACAACAATAAAAAAAATTGAAATACATGATGCTTATGATATAAAACGATGGTACTGGAAAGCAAACGACGGGATAAGGGAAACAACCTGGCCGGGCGTTTATAATATGTCACGGCTGCCCGGCAGATATGACTATTTTGTCCTTCCCGACTGGGATTGTTATTCCGGTTCCGGACAGACAGTAAGGTTCAAAATTCCCGAAGAGCCATGGAATCATATTGAGATCTGGGGCAAAGCATGGGGACAGCTGACCCTGGAAGATGGTTCCAAACCTGATTTTACTTTCAGCGTCAGAAAACAGAATCAGGTAAAATCTGTACATCATCTTTCGGATCCGAACACGGGAGGAACGATCCGTTTCGATAATGCCCTGATAGAAGAACCAATTGGTTCATTTGAGGTATATAATATCGTAAGAGGAAGCGCACCTCCGGGAATTGCAAGTGAAACATTTAAAATTGAACCATTTACAGGAGCGCCTCAAAATGAAGCTCTGAAGGAGATAATTTCATTTATTAACGGAAGATATCCTGCCGATGAAAGAGCTATGATGACTGGTGTGCCGGAAGGACGGGAGGGCGACAGCAGAACATCAGGACTGAAGGGTAAAATGTATCCTTTCATCCATATAATGATACCTTATTCAGATCATAAGGGTAAAGGACTTGACGGAATCGAGATTAAGCTTCCTCCCCTTTACGTTAATCCGACACATAATGGTGTTTTTCCGGTTAATATAAGAATAAAGGATCCTGTCTGGCCCATGCGCGATCTGGCTGATATAAGCTTTTCAGTTAAACCCGGAGAAGCTCCCTTATTATGGATAGACACCCGCGACAGAATATTGCCCGGGAACAAGGCTCTCTATTTGACAATTGCCGGAGCCGGAGCAGATCTTACCCCGGAATTGGTTGGAGGAACCTATATACGGCTGGTCTATAAAACTGCAGAAAGCTCGTCGGATGAACATGTGACAGATCGTTTTACCCAGATCCGTGATCTGTATGCACATATAGTTGAAGAGAGGCCGGTTACTCCAAGGCTAAATCTGTATAACAGGTTTATGGCGGATTGTAACGGCCTGCTGGCAGTCAAACCTGATCACTGGCTGACACAGACATATAAGTATGCACTAACCGGTAGTAACAGACCGGAATATAAAATCCCGGAGGTTCCTGATGGTATTCCCGGGTGGGCTTTTCTCCAGATTGAATATCTCAGGAAACTTGAAAAGATAGCATCTTACTATATTGACAACCGTCAGATTGCCAATGGTGAATTCGGAGGAGGGCTTTCGGATGACGGAGATCTGACCAATATGTGGCCGGGAATGGCTTTCCTCGGAATAGATCCTGATAAACTCCTTAATTCGCTATTGCTTCATATGACTGCATATTATGATCAGTACCGGCCTTCATACAACGTAAACCTGAAGCAGAAAAGTCTTCCATTGTTTACTAACGGACTGGCAACAATTTTTACCGATGAATTACATGCTGTTGAAGAAGGAATACAGGTAGTTGCACAATGTATGCTTCTTGATTATGGCAATCCTCTCCATATCGAACGCGGTATGGAAACAGCTTTAAGAATGCTGAACGATATTACCCAAATTAATGATAAAGGCCATCGCCACTTCAGATCCAGATTTTACAGCGGAACACGTATTGCCGAGGAGGATCCGTGGCAATGGTCCGTGAATCATTCATATCATGTCCTTCAGCCGGCCTATCTGCTTGCCCGTTACAACGGCAATCCGCTCCTTGTAAAAATGATCACGGACCTGGCAGATGCTTTGCTGGAACATTCGGCAGACGGGAAATTATATACCGAAATAAATTATTCTACCGATGAGTCAAGGGACGATACCGGAAACAGAGGTAAACCATGGTCGCTTTTTCTGGCGGCATGGAAGCTTACGGGTGACAGAAAATACCTGGAACCTTTACCCCAAAGCCTTTTTTATAACCGTGAATTCAATCAGGACAAAATTGCAGGTAACTACAGAAATGAGATATCAAACCTTGGAATTCGTGAATATATAAATACTGAAGGAAGTGTATGGATCGACAGGATATCATCATTCAATCCGGTGATTCAGGAAGACCGGCTTGGAGGAGTTGCCCTCACCAGAACAAATATCCTTTACCCGATGAATCGTGTAAGCTGGAAATTTGAGGCACCTGCATCATGGACGAGTACGGCTGTATATGTTCAGGAATCCGGACCGGAAAAGATCAGGATAATAACTTATAATCTGGAAAATGAATCTGTTAATGCTGAAATGACACTCTGGGATGTGTTACCCGGAAAATGGAGCATAACAACGGGCATTGATACCGATGATGATCAGAAACCTGATACTGACCTCGTGGAATCGTCAGTTAATCTGGGCAGGGGAGAAAAGCTGGATCTGACTTTTGCACCTCGTAAGTACACTATTATATCACTTGATCTGAAAGAATCTTCAGGACAAGGCTATTGGGACCTTCCTGATATTGCCATTGGCAAAGAGGGTATTACTGTTTCAGAAAATGAAATAACGGTTCGGGTACACAACATTGGAGCAATCATATCACCGGAAGCAGCAATAGTTGTTACAGATTCAGAAGGAATAAAGATTGGTTCTGCATTGGTACCTTCAATTCAGGCACCCGTGGATCTCAAACCCCGGCGTACCGATATAAAGATCAGTATCCCTTCAGGTACCGGTCATACTGCCGCAAAAATTGAATTGGATCCTGAATATAAAATAAAACAGATCACCCGGAAAAATGACACCGTAAGCTGGTAATTACTACCGCCTTAATGCCGTAACGCCTTTGTGCCCCTGCGCCNNCCTATACGTATAAATACCCGTGTAAAATAGGTCTTAATCGTCTTACCTGATCCTTCTCATAATCATACTTTTGCTTAAGAATTAAAGCAGCAGTAATGCAGAACTACCATGAGATGCTCATGCAGGATATCAGGTTCGGGGAAGGGCTTAATGCCTGCATGAATTGCGGCGTATGTACCGCAATCTGTCCCGCGGCAGAATTTTATGATTATGATCCGAGGAAAATTGTTGATCTGGTTCAGTCGGGTGATAATGTTGGGATTGAAAAACTTCTGAAGTCAGAGACGATATGGTATTGCGGGGAGTGCATGTCGTGCAAAACACGATGCCCGAGGGGAAATACACCAGCATTTATTGTTATGTCACTGAGATCGCTTTCACAAAAACTTGGCTTTTTTACCGAATCGGAAAAAGGGCGCCAGCAATTTGCGATAAAAAGAACAGTGGGTGAAAATATATTCAAATACGGGTATTGTGTTGCAGCTTATGCTGTCAGTCCCGAAATGCACCTCGAACAGGGTCCTATATGGCAGTATGTACTGGAAAATTCGAAAGATGTTTATGAAAGGATGGGCGGTCATGTAGATGAACTGGGTGCCGGGCCTCTGAGAAAAATACCGGAAGATGCCAAAGAAGAACTTAAAAAGATCTTTGAAGTCACAGGAGGAACTGAATTGTTTGATGATATTGAACGTCATTCAAAGAAGAAAGCTTCCGAAATGGGATTGCAATTCAGCGGCCAGGGAATTGATAATGAGTATTTTATTGAGGTATTTACGGCAAATAAGAAAGATCATCACACTTAAAATAAAACAATCCTATGCTACAGGAAGGTAAAAAAAGGATCTGGTCCGATTATCAGAAGGAAATTGCTGATGATCATTTCTTTTATGTAAGATCCTGCATCAGGCAGAGCTTCTTCCCCGGATCTGAACAGTTTTTCCTCCATTTCATGAAAAATGTTCTCGGGAAAGACGTTTATGAGAATCCATCTCATACCACATGCACCGGAATTGGTTACCATGGCGATGTAGTTCCCCTTGCAACTATAATGACTGTAGTGGCCAGACATTTTGCTCTGATGAAAGAATCAGGATATAAGAATATTGCCATATCATGTGTCACCTCCTTTGGCATATATACAGAAATTATTGAGACCTGGAAACATTTACCCGCGGAACTTGATAAAACGCGTGAATATCTCTGTAAGGCAACAGGAAGGGAATTTGATGTTCCTGAAAATATGGCTCATACCAGTGACATTATTTATAAATATCGTAATGAAATAGCGGATAAGGCAAAATACAAGCTTATAAACCTACAGACGGGAGAGCCTCTTAATGTGGTGGAACAAATCGGATGCCATTATTCAAAGATGTTCCCCAAATATGGTGTGGGAGGAGCTGAGTTCCCGAATGTTCTGGGTGGAATGATTACAAGCTGGGGAGGTAAGGTTGTTGATTATCCTGAAAGAAGACATTGCTGCGGATTTGGTTTCAGACAGTACCTTGTCCAGGCAAACAGGGGTTATTCACTCTCAAATACTGTTAAGAAGTTCGCATCCATGAAGCCATTTAAACCGGACTTTGTACTTACCAACTGTCCGGGATGCAATATGTTCATGGATAAGTGGCAATATACAATGAAAACAATGGAAGGTACAGTCTATGGTGACAACGGAGAATCTATCCCCGTTCTGACCTATGAAGAACTGGCCGGACTGGTGCTTGGTTATAATCCCTGGGATCTTGGACTTCAGTATCATATGGTTCAGTCGGAACCTCTCCTGAAAAAAATGGGGATTGAATATGATCCGGGTGATAAATATAAGACAAAGGATGGCAGACAAATGCCCATACCACAGAATCTGATCAATGCCTGAAAAAAGGAAAGAAGTAATAATAATAGGTGCCGGAGCCGCGGGTATGGAAGCTGCAGGTCAGCTTGCCAGAGCTGATTATAAGGTCACTGTTTTTGAGAAGGAACCCAAAACAGGCGGACATGTAAAGGACTGGTACCATCTTTTCCCTGACAGCCGCGACAGTGGCGAAGTGATTGAATACCTCGATAAACAACTTGATCATAAGAATATAATCCTTCGTACCGGTACTGTGGTTGAGAATATTAAAAAAAATGACGGTACGTTTGTGGTTCGCACATCCGACGGAGGTGAAATATCTTCTGATGCTGTAATTGTGGCTACAGGATTTGATCTTTTCAGAAGTGAGAGGAAAGAGGAGTACGGTTATGGCATTTATGACAATGTTATTACTTCTTCAGATCTTGAGGCCATGTTCAGAAAAAACGAGATTAAAAGACATGATGACAGAATACCCGAAAAGATAGGTTTTGTTCATTGTGTTGGATCAAGAGACGAAAAAGTCAGTAATCTTTACTGTTCAAAGCTTTGCTGCGTAACAGCTGTAAAGCAGGCTATGGAGGTCAAAAAGCATATTGAAAATGCCAGAGTGTTCTGTTTTTATATGGATATGCGAATGGGAGGAGCCCTGTATGAAGAACTTTATAAAGAATCACAGGAAAGGTTCGGTATTAACTATATCAGGGGCAAAGTGTCGGAAGTTTCTGAGAATATAAATAATAAACTTGTGGTCAAAGTTGAGGATACGCTTGCAGGCCGGCCTCTTAAAATGGAACTTGACATGCTGGTACTTATGGCAGGGATGGAGATGTCGGAAAGCGGGCTCAAACTGGCAGGGGCATCAGGTCTTAAGACTGGTGAAAACCGTTTTTTCTCACCTGCCGATCATCACTTCGGAAGTAATAAAAGCAAAATTAAAGGGGTGTTTTATGCAGGTGCATGTACAGCTCCTCTGAACATTACAGAGACTATTTCACATGCACGTGCAGCAGTTGCTGATGTTATAGATTATTTCAGGAACCCAAAAAGCTGATATGACAAATTTCGGATTTACAATATTGAAGGAAAGACATATCGATTATGACGGCAACGATAAAAGTATAGCTGAGTATATCTGTGAAAGGGAACCAAGCTTCAGGACATGTATCGAATGCGGATGCTGTTCCGCTACATGTACCACAGGCAACTTCACCCGGTTCAGTCTGAGGGAAATGAACATACTCCTGAAACGAGGCGAAAATGATATCGTACGTGAACAGATAAGTAAGTGTATGCTTTGTGGAAAATGCACACTCGTCTGCCCTCGCGGTGTTAATACCAGAAATGTAATCCTGCTTGCAAGAGAAGCTTTTCAAAAACAACTTAAAAATGCAGTTTGAACCTTTTGTCATACCTTTTAATATCGGCCTCTATTTCATATTGTTATATGCAGTGGCCCGGAGTATTATCTGGTTCAGGGCACTGTCGCGCCCCGATAAGCTAAGACTTCAGCGCGGATTCTTCGGAAATGCATTCGGACAAAGTCTTAAGGAAATATTTTTTGAAAGCCTTATCCACAGAAAGATCCTTAAAACAAATTTCCGGCTTGGATATATGCACATGAGCCTTGCGTTCGGATGGTTCCTTCTTATTTTATTCGGAACCATCGAAGCGGACATCTTCGGCGAATCCCACCTTAATCCACCATATAAAGCGATATTTTTCAAATATTTCAATCCCGTCCACGGAAGGATGGGGATTGAAGCTGCATATTCATTCCTGATGGACCTGATACTGGCCTTTATACTTTCGGGATTAATACTTGCAGTTATAAAAAGATTCTGGTCGCCTGTGGTGGGTATGAAGAAGACCACAAAGCTTAAGACTCCTGATAAAATTGTACTTACATCCTTATGGCTCATTTTCCCAAGTCGTCTTCTGGCAGAAAGCTTCACAAGCGGCGCCTATGGCACGGGCAGCTTCCTTACCGGTTCCCTGGGATCTGCACTGGCTTCATTCCTCCCGGCAATCGAAATGGCTTATCCTTTCTGGTGGCTCTACTCTCTCTCTCTGGGAACATTCTTTATACTGCTTCCGGTTACACGTTATATGCATATCCCAACTGAACTCTTCCTGATATTTGCCAGAAATTCCGGGATACGAACAGGCGACCACCCCGGAGCATTTATGGAAATGCAGATATACTCATGTTCTTCATGCGGGATATGTATTGATGCATGCCAGCTTAATTTTTCGGCAGGAATAACAAACATTCAGTCAGCTTATCTTCTTAAAGGGCTCAGAAATAATGACGATGTCAGTGATATCGCGAATAATTGTCTTATGTGCGGGCGCTGTGACGTGAAATGTCCGGTCGGAATAGAGCTTACACCGGTACGGATGATTTCAAGAAGGGCAGGAGTAAGTGTTAAGAACGAAACCGTGATCTGGAAGAAATATTTCCCGGATCCCGTGTCCATCATTCCTGCAAAATCAAATGGAAATCATTCTTACCACTATTTGCCTGAAACAGAGCCGCCAAAGGCTGATGTAATATATTTTGCCGGATGTATGACCCATCTGACTCCTGCAATCAAAAATGCAATGGTCAGAATACTGGATGCTTCAGGCGTGAATTATGATTTCATTGATAAGGACGGAGGGGTCTGCTGTGGACGCCCTCTAATGCTTGCCGGCCAGGATAAGGAAGCAAGGGAACTTATTAATTACAACTCGAAGATTATATGGAAATCAGGTGCAACAACCCTTGTAACCTCATGTCCTATATGTTATAAGGTGTTTAAGGAGAGCTATTATCTGGATGTTGAAGTGTTACATCATTCACAGTTCATAAGGCGACTGATACTTGAGGGATCAATCAGACTTAAGTTTTTAAGGAAAAGTGTGGCTTATCATACTCCATGCGAGCTTGGTCGCCGTTCAGGTATATATGATGACCCAAAAAGAGTCCTGATGCATGTTGCCCTCCTGCAAAAGACAGGTTTTGATGATGAAAATTCACTTTGTTGCGGAGGAAGTCTCGGAAATACAAAGATCAGCTGCCGGCAGAAGAATAAAATTGCCGAAGATGCGGCAGCAGAACTGACAAAAGGAAACCCCGATATACTTGCAACCGCATGCCCGCTCTGTAAAAAAACTTTCGTAACTGCTACCAAAACCCGGGTAGCCGATATAGCCGAAATAGTCGCTGAAGCCCTTACAATTCAGGGTTCTGCTGAAGATTTGCAGGGAAGAAAAATTTTACGGTTGAAAGAA
>DNOQ01000004.1:8824-18575 GCA_003501665.1 Bacteroidales bacterium
AAAAAAATAACAACAAGGATGAGAAAAGGATTATATTTTTTGATTGTGATGGCAGTTATATCCGGCCTCTTATATTCATGTGGCAATTCAAATAATACCGGATCGAAAAGTAATATCAGCTCAAATAAGATAAAACAGCTGCCTGACGGAACCATTTCCCTGCACCTCAAAGAGGCAGATCGCTACAGTGATATGTCAAATCCTGCAGAGAATACCGCTGAATGGGACGTTGTGGTCCTGAAATCGGGAAGGTATAACGTCTGGCTGTCAAGTGCAACCAGGGATACAACCGATCTTAATTATAAGAATAAAGTCCTTGTAAGTGTGCATGATACACGAATTGAAGGAATACCGGGGCCTGATAAAATAGTCAGGAACTCTCAAGAAGTCTCACATCCATATTACAGAGCAGATTCATTTATAGGCTCATTGTATATCAAGGATACAGGAGAATTCCAAATACAGGTGATAAGCGAACAGATCCTGCCCAAGGAGGATAATAATGGAGATGTTTCCGGAGAGGATATTTCAAAGCTCCTCTCGGTCTCATTCACACCTGTCAAAAGATAAAAGGTAGATTTTTACTTGGTGAGGGCTGCTACAGGCAGCCCTTGCTTTTTCTGTTTTCTTCAATCCACTTTCGGGCACTAACAAATGGTTTTATCCAGGGAGTGATATCATCATTTCTTCTTTCTGACGGATAGTATGCACATTGCCATGGTAAAAATGTCCTTTCAAGATGCGGCATCATTGCCAGATGCCTTCCGTCGGCTGAACATAAGGCTGCCGCATCATAGTCTGAACCGTTGGGATTGGCCGGATACGTTTGATGAGAATATTTCATTGGAATGATATAATCTTCCTCAGCATGGGGCAACCTGAACTGCCCCTCACCATGAGCCACCCAGATACCCAGTTCCATGCCTGTCATATCGGCAAGCATAACTGAATTGTTGTCCTGTATTCTGACACCAAGAAAGACCGATTCAAATTTGCCGGATTTGTTATGTAACAGTCCGGGCTTTTCATCGTGATCAGGATAGATGAGTCCGAGTTCTGCCATCAGCTGGCATCCGTTACAAATGCCAAGCGAAAGCGTGTCATCTCTTTGATAAAAATTCCCGAGAGCCTTGGCTGCTGAAGGGTTATATCGGAAAGCGCCCGCCCATCCTTTTGCAGATCCAAGAACATCTGAATTCGAAAACCCTCCGACAAATACGATCATATTCATGTCCTCAAGAGTCTCCCTTCCTGATATAAGATCTGTCATATGAACATCCTTAACATCAAATCCGGCAAGATAAAGGGCATACGCCATTTCACGGTCACCATTAACCCCTTTCTCCCTGATAATGGCTGATCTTATCCCGCTTTTCTTTCTTCNNTTGAGGTTGAGGTTGAGGTTGAAGTTGAGGGGGTGATTTTTATAATTCAGGAATCTCTCCTTTGCCAGTGACGGCTCTGTCTGTCGTCTGTCGAGTAAATAAGAGGTTCTGAACCAGATATCACGCAGATCATCAATTTCAAATTCCTGCCGGAAGGATCCATGTACTACTGTCAGTGTTCTGGCATTTACAGGATGCCCTATCGCATAGTATGAAATACCATTATCAAGAAGTATTTCCGAAACTTCATTGATATCCTTTACCTGAATTATTATACCCGGATTCTGACTGAATAATATCTTAATAATATCGGATTCATTTATTGCTGAAAGATCAACCGACAATCCTCCGGTAACGTTTGAAAAGCACATTTCGAGGAGGGTTGTCAGCATTCCTCCCGCAGAAATGTCATGGCCCGACAAAATCTTATCGTGTACTATCAGATCCTGTACAATATTGAATACCTGCGCAAAATAGTCCGTATCCCTAACCGTCGGAACTTCATCACCAAGAGTGTTTAATACCTGCGCAAAACTGCTTCCTCCCGGCTTGAAATAATCCCTGCTCATGTCAATATAGATCAGGCTGGTATATGGATCATTAACCAAAACTGGTTCAACTATTTTTCGTATATCCTTCACTTCGCCCGAAGCCGATATTATTACTGTACCCGGGGAATAAACAACCTGATCCCTGTATTGCTGGGTCATAGAGAGACTGTCCTTGCCTGTCGGAATGTTAATGCCAAGAGCAATGGCAAAATCGCTTGCAGCTTTCACAGCTGCATATAACCTTGAATCTTCTCCTTCATTTTTGCAGGGCCAGGTCCAGTTTGCAGAGAGAGAAACACTTTTAAGTTTATCTGCCAGAGGAGCCCAGATAATATTTGTAAGTGCTTCGGCTATCGAAAGTACTGAACCCGCCGCCGGATCAACAAGTCCTGCAGCTGAGGCATGACCTATTGATGTTGCCATTCCATGCCTGCCGGTATAATCAAGGGAAATTGCTCCCGGATTATTTAACGGCAGCTGAAGCGGACCCGCACATTGTTGCTTTGCTATCCTTCCTGTTACAGATCTGTCGACTTTATTGGTTAGCCAGTCTTTACAGGCAACTTCTTCAATAGATAAGACCATTTCAATATAGTCGTGCAACCTGCCAGATTGATATTCCACTTTTTTATAAGCGGAATCTATAGTAATATCATTCATAACTGTTTTTGGCGGATTGCCGAAAAGTGATTCAAGCCTTATGTCAACAGGTTTTTCTCCTGTTACCGGATTGATGAGTGTAAACTGATGATCACCTGTTATTTCGCCAATTATGTATAGAGGCGCTCTTTCCCTTTCAGCTATTTTCCTGAGTGATTCCACCGACGATTTTTTCATAACAAGACCAATTCTTTCCTGTGACTCATTGCCAATGATCTCCTTCGCGGAGAGAGTAGGATCACCTACCGGTAACTTGCTGATGTCGACTCTACCTCCGGTAGCTTCAACAAGCTCTGAAAGACAGTTCAGATGACCTCCCGCACCATGGTCATGAATTGAAATTACAGGATTCTTATCCATCTCACCCAAAGCCCTGATTGCATTATATACTCTTTTCTGCATTTCGGGGTTTGCACGCTGTACAGCATTTAATTCTATCGCACTGTCATATTTTCCGGTATCAACTGATGATACTGCACCTCCTCCCATACCTATCCGGTAATTATCACCTCCGAGAAGTACAATTAAATCTCCTTTTTCCGGAATACTTTTATGGCTGTCGGCTTTCTTTCCGGTACCGATTCCTCCGGCAAGCATGATAACCTTATCGTAACCATAAAGCTTCTGATTCTCGTTATGTTCGAATGTGAACAATGATCCGCATATCAGGGGCTGACCGAATTTATTTCCGAAATCGCTGGCTCCGTTAGATGCCTTGATCAGAATATCTTCAGGAGTCTGGTAAAGCCATGCACGTTCCTTTATTGTCTTTTCCCAGGGGCGGCCTCCTTCGGGCCGGGGGTATGAAGTCATATAAACAGCAGTGCCTGCTACTGGAAAAGATCCCCTGCCCCCTGCAATACGATCCCTGATCTCACCACCTGTTCCGGTTGAAGCCCCGTTAAATGGCTCAACCGTTGTCGGAAAATTATGCGTTTCAGCTTTCAGTGAAAGAACCGATTCATAATTCTTTATCCTGAAAAAATCAGGTTTCTCCTGTGTTCCCGGTGCAAACTGCTCAACAACAGGGCCCCCGATGAAAGCACAGTTATCTTTATATGCCGAAACAACCTTATTTGGATTGGTTTGGGTGGTGAGTCTTATCAATTGAAACAGAGTGGTGTCCATTTCTTTGCCATCTATCACAAAGGTTCCGTTGAATATTTTGTGACGGCAATGCTCGGAATTTACCTGCGAAAAACCAAATACTTCACTGTCAGTAAGTTCTCTTCCGATATCCAGGCTCAGTTTTTCGAGGTATTCAATTTCTTCATCACTCAGGGCAAGTCCTTCGTTGTTGTTGTATTCACGTATATTTTCAATATATTTTACCGGATCCGGCTTTTTGTCAATGATGAAAATATCCTGGCCCAGTCCGTGATACAGGGCCTGGAGCATCGGGTCCCATACTGGTTTACCCGTGACAGGATTAAATTCCTCAATTCTGGTAATTCCCTTAATTCCCATATTCTGGGTAATTTCCACGGCATTTGTACTCCAGGGAGTTATCATTTCCTTTCTTGGACCTTTGAATGTTCCCTTAAGATGTTCTTCTTCAAGCAATTTTGCATTCCCGAAAAGCCAGATAAGTTTCGAAATATCATTTTTACCCGTTTTGCCCGATGTTCCTGCTGCTATTATATTACCACTGCTGTTTATAAAGAAAAGGATCATTCCGGTAATCTTATTTTTTAATAAATATATTCAGAAAAATAAAAAACGTATTAATAGACATATTTTGCAGGGTAGGGTGAATTTCCCTTTGCGGCATGCCAGAGAATCCTGTTGAGCAGGTCGTCATTTCCGGTATCCACACGATCGAAAACAGGCAACATGCTTTTCTTCGCAAAATGAAGCTCCCGGCCCGAAAGTGAAGATAATGGTTTATTCATTTCGTCGAGTGGGATATTATTTGGTACGGAGACATACGGAGAAAAATCAGACTGGCCGGTAAAGCAGTCGCTCATCGGATTGGCTATTGCGTCCTGAATATTCATGGGAGGAATGCCCAGGATCTGCTCAATAGTTCTTACCATCGAAGGCTGGGTATAATATGTGCTGATCGTTTTCCTTAATCTTGAGTATGGACTTATTACCAGTGCAACTGTACGGTAGGCTGACACATGGTCCCAGCCTGCCTGGGAATCATCTTCAACAACCATGATGACAGTATTTGCCCAGAATCTGCTCTTACTAACTGCTTCAACAATTCTTCCCAGCGCAAGATCATTATCGGCAACCATTGCCCGTGGTGTCGGATAGCCTGGTCTTGTTCCGGCAGTATGATCATTCGGAAGTGCCATGATCATAAGCTCCGGAAGCTGATCACCTTCCATTGCCTCATAATACCTTAATTCTTTAATGAAGTCATCGGCTCTCATAATATCGGTAAATACATGAGGACCGTATGAGGGAAATGAAGGACTAAGGATATCCTTTACCGGCTCAATTGTGGTATGATTTATAAATTCGACTTTTTCCCCTTTGAGGTACTTACTGTATACATCTGTCCATGTTACATTTGAATCGTTAAAATAGGGAGCAGAGGCTTCACCATAAATTCTTACCGTTTTACCGTGTTTAAGTCCGTTATCCCAGATAAAACCTGTGGGCGCATATACCAATGCATCATACTGTACATGAGGATAACTTCTGAACCATGCATACATGTTCTTTTCAATATAATCGGTGACAATCGAGGCATCAGTCCACTGGTGGCCTTCTGCCGAGGATTTGCCCGATACATGGAAATTATCAAGCAACTGGAACTCCTTGCAAAGCTTATGTGTATTGGGAGTTACTTCTTCTCCATAGATGCAGAGTGTAGGATCACCCTTACCTTCTTTCATATCGCCTAAGATCTGGTCATAAGTACGGTTCTCTTTGATGATATAGA
This sequence comes from Bacteroidales bacterium, assembly GCA_003501665.1. Classification (GTDB taxonomy): domain Bacteria; phylum Bacteroidota; class Bacteroidia; order Bacteroidales; family VadinHA17; genus LD21. The sequence continues at coordinate 14,317 of DNOQ01000004.1, forward strand.
GAACATGTTTGAACAGGGAAGGTTCTCCAATCCTGTCGGGCAAAGGTTTCAGGCTTACATTTTTACGGGGCTCCTCCCTGGCCATTAATGCTCTCGACAGGTCATTCACTGCAATTACGGTATCGGTATATGCTTTCAGATCATCTTTATCGGGAACCGGGATCACCGAAACTGAGGCAAGCATGTGATGCGAATTATAAATAAGATTATCCCCATCGGGATTATTGAGGCCGATATGAATACCATTACCTTCAATATTGCCTACATAAATATGCCCTGATTTTGAAATACTTATACCGGAAGGATAAGCTCCTGTGGGAATAAAACCCGTTACTGTGCTTGTTTTTAATTTACTTTTCCTTGCAGCCCGCTTACCGAGGGCAACAACAGCAAGAGCATTATCCATTCCGTTGGCAACATAAAGGGTATGCTCATCGTGAGCGAGGCATAGTCCGTTTGGTGAATCACCAAACCAGTGATTTATTTCGGGTTGCAACCTGACACTGATAGTTTCAGTTACCCTGTCGGTATGAGTATTAATCACTGATACATTATCACTGTTGGAATTTGTAACATAAACGTATCTTCCTTTCTTATCGCTGATGATCTCATTCGGATGCAATCCCACAAGGATATCTTTTATAACCAGCCCGGAGAGAGGATCAATCACAGCCACACTGCCTTCCCGTGTTGAACCTCCTGCATTATTATCCACCCTGGCTGCACTCCATGGTACTCCGGCTATATCAGGGTCATTCTCTTCAGGATACCTTCCTGCCCAGTTTGTGACATATATCTTTCCTGCAGCTTTTGTAAGTCCGTATGGTGCAACTCCCGGCCAGGCTATCCAGATCGTATCTCCTGTTACAAGGTCCTGTTTGATGAGTTTATTGTTACCGTTCAGGACAACATAGAGATACTTTTTTTTTGATTCTTTTGAAATCAGTATTTCATTGGGAAGAGCCACCTGGGAATATTGATCAGGTTTATATTCAAAAATTTTATAGAATCCGGCCATCACTTCATTCCAGAATGCCGATGCAACAAACGATCTGTTATTGCTGTTCGCCACACTCCAGTAAACTCTCACAGACTCACCGTCAGTATCCCACAATATTCCGGAATAGGTGTTGCGTGCGCCCCTCAGTTCGGGATGCAGATTGTTATGAAGAGTATATTTGATTTTGTTATCTTCCGTGCTTATAAAGACAATAGTTAACCTTTCTTCCACAGCCAGCCATTTCCCGTCAGGTGACAGTGCAACATCCATCGAGTGGTTCTCTCTTGACTCATCACCAAAAACAATCTGCTGACCTGCAGGCTGGATAAGCCTGTTGTATGGCAGACGGAACTGACGGTCATTTTCAGTTATTACTGACGGAGCTGTAATTTGTGCATCAATGTTTATGCAGATCATTACAAGAATTAATGTTGTGAAATATCTCATAACAATATATTTTATAAGCTATAAAACCCTGTTTTTTGATTTTTAATCAGTACATCAATCTTAAAGATAACAAAAAAAGACTGAATTTGCGGTTCAGTCTTTTAATTCTTTTCAGAATGGCAGATCACTCAGATCGTCTATTTCCGGAGGCATGTCTTCCAGCCGTGGCTGGTTATTTGCAACCTGATCCCTGTTCTGTGATGTTATCTTTTCAATTTTCCAGGCATCAAGATTTGTAAAATAGTTTACCCTTCCTTCACGTTCCCATCTGTTACCCTTTATATTGAATGTGACTTTAACTTCTTCATTCATGAAAGATTCATTGATAAGATCACATTTATCCTGTAAAAGCTGGAATTTTATATAGTCAATAAAGAGAGCAGATCCGCCTGTTTCTTTTCTTTCGATAACGAATTCGCGTTTTCGGAATTTATCACTTACCTGGTTTACAGGTAAAACATCGATTATCTTACCGGTAATTTCAAATGCCATCTTGGTATAATCTTTTGAGGAACAGACTATTTGTTTAATTCATAATCTCCAGAAGCTCCACATCAAAAATGAGTGTAGAAAATGGTTTGATCATTTCACCGGCTCCGTTTGCACCATAAGCGATATTTTGAGGAAGGTAAATCCTGAACTTCGATCCTACGGGCATAAGCTGAAGTGCTTCGGTCCATCCGGGAATTACACCCGAAACCGGGAACTGTGCAGGTTCACCTCTTTTAACTGATGAGTCGAATTCGGTTCCGTCTATAAGAGTTCCTGTATAATGAACCTTGACTTCACTGGAGATTATCGGTTTGGGGCCTGATCCCATTTTAATCACTTCGTACTGTAATCCGCTCGGAGTGATGATAACTCCTGTCTTTTCTTTGTTTTTTGCCAGAAATGCCTCATTTTCTGCAATGTACACCTTGTATATTTCCTTGTTCTGTTCTGCCTGGTTAGCCATCATTTTTGTTTCACGTTCGTTTAAAAACATCATTATATATCCTCTTGCAGATTCATCCGACATGGCCGGGCTGCCTTTTTCACCGTCAAGCATGGCTTTCGCAACAATCATCGGATTAAGAATCAGACTGTCTGACATGAGCGCGTTGTAATTAACTATGCCAAAAGCATATGAAAGAGAATCTTCCTTTGTTTTAATTTTAGAACTTTTAACAGCACTCTTACCACATGATGCCAACATAATGACAATTAACAATACTGGAATTACTATTCCCCTGATTTTCATTTTTAATATTTTTAAAATTAAATTTTGGCAAAGATAACACTTTGAGACTTGCAAAAAAGGATTGAATAGTTTTTCGCACAGAAATATTTTTCTTGCTGAAAATCAATTCATTCATTATCCTCCGGGAACGGACCGGGAATTTAAGTGAAATATTTACCTTTTACTGGTTCGTATAATAAAAATGATTTCAGATTTTAATAGCTCTTATTATATGCCTCTTTCCGGGAGGCCCTTCTGTAAGTATGACTTTGAATCCGCATTCGGTTAGGTTACGTCTCACTTCTCCCTTGGCTGAATACGTAACAAAGACACCTCCTGACTCTGTGATTTCTGCTATTCTTTCCATAATATTTTTTGTCCACATCTCAGGCTGCTTGTCAGGTCCGAATGCATCGAAATAGATGAGGTTAAAAGATCCGGTGATATTATTCTTTGTAAGATCAGCTTCTATTTTCATCAGATTGAAGAAGGGAAGTATATTAATCATCTTACCCCATTCGGATGAGTGGATCCTCTCTGATATTTGTTTTCCGTCCTTTCCGGCATAAAGATGATGATTCAGGTTTTCAGCGATCCGGTTCCCGAGAGGGTATTTTTCTATTGAAGTATAAAACACCTCTCTCGTACCGGTTATCGCCCTGACAGCTGTCAGCAGAGCGTTTAGACCCGTTCCAAATCCGACTTCAAATATTCTGACAGGATCGCATGTACACATATCGAAGCCGTTCCTTATGAAAATGAATTCAGACTCCTGAACCGCTCCATGTACCGAATGAAAGTGTTCATTCAGTTCGGGGACAAATAATGTATGCGATCCGTCGGAGGTTGTTACTAATTGATTCATTTTCAGAATTATTTTATGTTCCGTGTCCTGCGTTTAACATTAATAAGATTACAGTTACCGTCATTGTGAAGCGCCCCAATTCATCATCCTTGTTACCGTCATTGCGAAGCGAAGCAATCCGTCCCGAATATCAATAATTAACTCCTGCATTCCTAATGATAAAATAAAAATATTCCGGGAACGACTTTTTTCATAGTATTATATTATTTTTAATACCTGATTTGAAGAGTGCAATAACAAACTTGATAACTAATATATATGACCATGAGAAACTTACATTCAAGAAGAGATTTCGTAAAACTTGCTGCTGCCGGAACGGTAGGAGCTGTAGTATTATCGAATTATTCCTGTAAAAAAGCTGAAATACCCGGGATAGGAATTCAGCTTTATACAATCCGGGATGCAATGGAGGCAGATCCTGCAGGATCATTAAAAAGAGTGGCCGACACAGGCTATAGGTATCTTGAACTGGCAGGATATGCTGATGGTAAATTTTACGGATATGAACCTGCTGAATTCAAAAAACTTGTAAATGACCTCGGAATGGAGATATTAAGCAGCCATACCCAGGTGGAAGCTGAGGGTATAACTCTTGAAAACGCGACAAAGATGGCGGAAGACCATGCAAAGCTTGGAGTTAAATATTGTATTCAGCCATGGGTTGTTGAAGAGGCACGCACAACAATTGCTAGTTATCAGAAGATGGCCTCCGACTGGAACCAGGTGGG
>DNOQ01000004.1:18661-25524 GCA_003501665.1 Bacteroidales bacterium
GATCATTAAGAAATATCCGGGAAGGTTTGAATTATTCCATATGAAGGATATGTTTACCCATGAGGCTCCATATTTCACAACAGTGGGTGTCAATGACTTTGCACCAGTCGGTGCAGGTGTTATTGATTTTAAAAGGATACTTGCTGCAAAAGATATTGCCGGTATGAAATACATGATTGTCGAGCAGGATCTCAGCAGGGATAATGATCCGTTCAGGGATATTCAGATCAGTATTACAAATCTGCAGACAAAAATTCTTGTTTAGCTAAGCAAGGTCAATTTTTGGATTTATCAGCTACTGTCCATGCAAAAGCACTTTGCCTGCTTTTACTGCAGTATGTTTATTGTCATCTATTACAATTAATCCGTTTACAATAACGTAAAGGATACCCTCCGGAAAGAGGGCAGGATTAATATAATCGGCTTTGTCATTTACCGTTTCCGGATTAAAGATCACTATATCTGCGACCATTCCCGGTCTTATAATTCCCCGGTCTTTAAGCCCTAACTGGTTAGCCGGGCCAGAGGTCATTTTACGGACAGCTTCCTCCCAGGTCAGTAGTTTCTTATCCCTAACATAAACGCTAAGAACACGCGGAAACGTCCCGAATGATCTGGGATGGCCTGTATGATCCGGGCTGCTTATATTTCCGTCAGACCCGATCATTCCGAAGGGGCTCCTGATATAGTTTTCCAGATCATAATCTGTCATGTTATAGGAAATTATACCTGAACCGCCATTTTTCTGAATTCTGATTGCAGCATCTGCAGCATCGGTATTCCAGGCTCGGGCGAGGTCCGACAGATAAGCTTTTTCCTTTAATATATAGATTGCATCGGCTCCGCCTCTCCGTAAAATATTTTCATTCATTTCCTTTATGATCTTTTCCCTGGTTTCATTTGTCTCAATCCTTTTCAGGAATGCTTTTGTCCCTCCTTCCTGAGCCCAGGCAGGGACAATTGCCCCCCATAGTCCGGTGCTTGAAGCTGTGTAAGGGTACTGATCAAACAAAACATTTATACCTTTATGCCTCCCCTGTTCAATAATTTGGAGGACTGTATCAGACTTGTACCATACCGGTAAACCAAGGCATTTCAAATGAGATATCTGTACGCGGATCTTCGCTTTTTCGCCTATTGTAATTGCTTCACTGACGGCCTTCGGCAGCCCGATATTGTAATTGCTTTCATCTCTGATATGACTTACGTATATGCCCCCATATCCGGCAACGATCTTTGCAAGTTCAATAACTTCTTCAGTGGTGGCGTAATTGCCGGGGGTATAATACAATCCTGTTGATAATCCGAAGGCTCCTGCTTTCATCGATTCTTCAACCAGGTCTTTCATTTCAGCTAATTCCCTCCTGTCAGGCGACCTGTTTGCAGATCCCATTACCTTGTTACGGACCGAATTGTGTCCGACAAGGGTTATATAATTAACACTGGGACCCGCATTTTTAACATTTTCCAGAAATTCTGATACCGGTAAAGGACTTCCTCCACAATTGCCCCCAACGATGGTTGTCAATCCCTGGCGGACCGAATTTTCAGCATCGGGAATCCTTAGTATGGTTCCATCGGAATGAGTATGAATGTCGATAAAACCCGGAGTCACAAACATTCCGGTGGCATTTATCCTTCGCCGCGCAACACTTTTATCCAGACAGCCAATCGTTTCTATCCTGTCGTTTATTATGCCTAAATCGCCGTAATACCAGGGATTACCTGATCCATCAATGATCTTTCCATTCTCGATAATAATATCATAAGATTGCTGTTGAAAGCCCGGTGATTCTTTTTTTGCTGAAGATTGTGCATTTAAAAGAAGCAAAGCCGAAATCCCAATGGAAAAAATTATAAATAGTAACCGCTTTTTATTACGGTAGCCGGATGAATATGAAAGACAGGTTTTCATAAGAAATAGTTTATCTGGTTATATCAATTAATTTCTTATAATCGTTCCGCAGGTTTAAGAAATAAAGTCCTCTTATTTTCTCTTTGAAATTTAATTATCAACTCATATACTGAAGGAAGCTGTTCCTTTATCCTTGCTATAATTTCATCATTTGTATTCAGCCTGCTTACCGGTACCTGTCTGGTATCATAAAAATGATTTTCATTTCTATTATATTTATAATCATAAGTAAACCAATTTAATGAATCGGTAATGATGGCTGAATTCAATTTATCAGGGACACTTATGAAGAATTCACTTCTGTTGATGTCTCCCTTTTTGTTAAACAGGTCATTTTCCAGAAGATAATCGTAAACCTCTTTCGCGGTATTAATTGCAGGATCAATCAGAATGACACTATCGGGCAGAACACTCCTGTAAATATATTTGTTATCGACCTTAACATTGTATAGTTCTCTTAATGTTGTCTTTATAAACCCTGACAGATAAGGATAATGAGTACATCCTAAAATAAGGGTCTTCAGGGGTTTAATATTTTCCCTTGAACGAAGGTCATCAACCATCGATACCAGGTGATATTTAATGTAATTCTCAGGGCTGTTAAGCTGAAGTTCGTGGCACTGACCGTCTCTGAAATCAACAAGCAAAGAGTTGCCTGTTGTGTCGAAATTGTAAATACCCATCTGCTCTTTTCTTATTTTAAGGTTTTCACTAAAGAATGATGGTCCTTTATAATCTATCCTTGGTTTCATTGCATTTCTGTTCAGATAATTCGGCTCTTCATCAATTGCTTCAGCAATACCCTGACCTGCATACTGAAAAAAATCTAATTTACCTTTATGTCCTGTTGAGCTTTTAAGTGAAACAAACGTATTTAAATATCCGTCTGAGGCTACTGTACCAGCAGTTGCCATAACAGCAACCGTGCCATCCTCATTTTCCTTAAAAGTATCCAGTGCTCCTCGTACTCCTGCATCTATTACCCCAATGACCCTTATCCTGCTGCCTGCAGCAGAAAGCATACTTTCTATATCGGCCCTGCCATAGGCGGTTGCAGTATTACATGCAATGACTATCAGCTTTACACTCTTTTTACCGGTTTGATATCTCTTATCATCGGGAGACTTGTAATATTTATTTCCAGCCAGAAACAGAGCATCTCTTAAAATAAGTTCTTTCAGGAATCCGGTCTTATTAACTTCGGCATAGTGACCATAAGGCATATTTGCCTGGTCGCCGAAATAAATAAACTCCTCTGCCCTGAAATCCGAAATCCCATCTCCGCACTCCAAAGGCATGTGGCTTGAGTTATTATACCGGTCGAAATTTGCAAGTGCATTTAATACGGTCAATCCTCCGGTACCCGAATCAAAAATACCGATTGGCAGTGTTGATGAAATCTTATTGGCGGCTTTAAAATCGATATAATAATAATCCGACCTGTTATTTAGTGCATGATTTAAAAAAGCATTATCATAATTTACAACTGCTTTTGTTGCAGGAAGATATTTACAGCTTCCGGATATGAGTCCCAGGCAGCAGATTAACAGCAGATATCTTTTCATTGATAACTATTTGTTAGAGACATGTTTAAACTAATGACCCGGCAGGTGAATTTATAATTATGATATAATATGTAAATCAGCTTTCACCAGTCAGAGTCGTACCATGACCTGACGTCAGTAACCATCATACCTGCATTGTGTGCTGCCTGGATACCGAGTTCAGCATCTTCGAAGACCTCAATGAACAGGGGTTCTACTTTCATTAATTCGGCGCACTTCAGGAATGTTTCGGGATCAGGTTTGAATGCATTAACATCATTGGCAGTTACGACAATGTCGAAATATTTTCTGAGATCCGTTATTTCGAGAGTGCGTTCAACGGCTTTTCTATGGCCGCCGGTACCGACAGCCATAGGCAGTTTGCCGTAATATTTCCTTACAATATCGGTTACGGGAGTTATAGGTTTAACAAGGTGCTGAAACCGGAAAAATTCTTTCAGCTTTTCGTTCATTATCTCTTCGATTGTCACGCTGCCATTCAGCCCGCAATCATCTAATATCTCTCTGGCAATTATCCAGCCGGGGCTCCCGGTGTGTTTACGGAGAAAACCTGTATCGATGTGTGCGCCAAATCTTTCACAGGCCTTTTTCCATCCCTGAAAATGATAGGGCATCGTATCTGCAAGAGTACCGTCAAGATCAAAAATAAGCCCCCTTACTCCTTGTTGTATATCGTATTGCATAGATTTTAAAACAAGGCGCAAAAATAATAAATTAAATTAATTTACTGAAGTAGCTAAAAATCCTTACTTAATATGGTTTTGCCTTTGTCTGAATTAATATGATCTTTGAAAAATCCTTCAAGTTCGGCATTGCCCTTATTAAGATCGATCCTGCGGATTGTTACTTTTTTGATTTCCTGCCCGGTCTGCCTGGAGAGTTCTTTCAACAACTCTTTCCGGTATTGGGGTTGAAGAAGATCGAGCTTGTTAAATATTATTGTTACCGTTGATAAAGTGCGTTTATTCAGGAATACTTCAAGTATGATTGCAGTTATAATAATTATGGAGTTAATCACAATTGCTCCGATAACAGGAGGTGGAATATTTGCCTGGGAATTGATAACCGAAACACCTATAACAGTAAAAATATAGGTCATATCCTTTGCAGAGAAGTTGACTGTTCTGAACCGGAGTATAGCGAAAATGGCAAACAAACCCAGTGCCATTCCCAGCTGAATATTCACGGTTTCGAGTAATGAGCACAGCAGAAAGATTATAATTCCAATCATGAAAAAAGAGAATACATACTCTTCTTTCCTTGTAAATCTGTAATAAATCAGGCGTATCAGCACAAAAATTACAGTCATGTTAACTCCAAATCTGATCAGGATACTCAGCAAAGTATCTTCAAGTGCAAGCGTTTCAAATGACATTTTTTATTGTTTAATAAAGCTTAAATCTTAATACAGTCTTTAAGTAACAGATAGACAATCGAATTTCGTTTATCAAAGGTCCTGTAAAATCCTTCAAGGTAATTGATCATTTCTTTCTTAGATCTTTCCTTAAGATAAGGGAATTCAGTAATTACCCTGTAAAGATCTTCTTTCTTTTCCCTGAATTCAGCCAGAGCCTCAATATATTGATCTTCTGTCCTGCATACGCCAAGGTATTTGCGTTCCCTGACTGATTCCAGTCCCAGGCCTTCAAAAGGAATGGCATAATTAGTGTTAACCAGGCCGGAATAATCGAAATCATAGGGTATTATGATACCGGATTCCAGCCCGCCGTATTGTCCCTGGCACATGGTCAGAGTGTTATGCCGTATCGGGACAGACCAGTCGGTATTCCCGATCATGTAATTGAAGATGGCCATCCGGTCCATCAACTGCCTCTTTATATGCATCTGGGTAACATGTGCTGTCTCAATTTCTTCCGAATGTGTCCTTCTGCCCAGAGATTCTACTGGTTCAATCAGGAAGGCGAACTCCCGTACGGGTTTGGATGCCTTGATAGTATTTATATAATTGACTCTGACCAATCTGACCCGGAAACTGTATTCGGTAAGTACATTGTACATTTTATATACCAGGAATTCCCTCAGAAGGTAATCTTCACCTCCGGCACTGCAATGGGTCACCATTTTTAGCTTATCTATTCTGCTGAACTCCATTCCGACGGTATCCTTCTTTTTAAAGTTAAGCATAAGAGGAGGGAAGTCGCAAATTGCAAGCCGGGAGATTCCCCTGGGCCTTACTTTCAACGTTTTGACTATCGAATCAGTCGCAGTTGTATGGTAGATCAATGTTGCATCAAGATATTCACTGTCATTCTTTCTTCTCCTGTAACGATTAATATCGAACAGGAGTGATATTTCTATCAGCTCATCGCTGTCAAACAGGATTATATCTTCATGAAGGGTGTCCGCGAGTGCGTATTGCATTTTCAGTGAATCAAGCTGGCTGAAAGCATCTGTGACACTAATCCCGGAGAGCAGAACGAGGAAAATAATATGTTTTTTCATACGAAAATAATATGACTATATCATTGTAAATTAAGTGGTTCGTATGGAACCTTCATGATTGTAAGTTATTTTCATAATCTTTTGTGCTTTTGGAACATGAAGGTTTCATTCAATCTAACTTTATTAATGGTGCTGACCTGAATTTCACGATCGAATTTAAGATAAAATCGGGAGAATAAAAAAGATTCTCAGTAATAAATAAGAAAGGCCGCTGATGAGGCGGCCTTTCACGAATGATCATAATGTTTACTTTTTATAATGAACCAGATACTCTTTTACCTGGCTGTAAACATTCTCTCCGGTGAATCCGAGTTTTTCATCAAGGACTTTGTAAGGTGCTGAATATCCGAAGGAATTAACACCCCAAATTTTCCCTTTTGGTCCGACAAGCCCCTGCAGGGTCACTGATAATCCGGCAGTAAGTCCGAAAACCGGAATGTCATCCGGAATAACCGATTTCCTGTAGGCATCACTCTGTTTCCTGAATAAACCTTCAGACGGAGCGGATACAATTCTTACCTTTAATCCGTCGTTTTTGAGCAGGTTTGCTCCTTCGGCCAGTGTGGATACCTCCGATCCGCTTGCTATGAGAATCACATCGGGTGTGCCGGTGCAGTCGGATACGACGTATGCACCATTTCCGGTCTGAAGCGCATCATTGTACCTGTTCCCTGAAGAAGACGGAAGGTCTTTTATATTTTGTCTGGAAAGTATAAGAGCTGTAGGTGTTTTGTTATTCTCAAGAGCCAGCTTCCATGCAACATTTGTCTCGATGGCATCGGCAGGCCTTAAAACCAGCATACTATTCTCCCCGTGGTGATTTTTAAGATGTTCCATGAGTCTTATCTGGGCTTCCTGCTCAACAGGCTGATGTGTGGGGCCGTCTTCCCCCACCCGGAATGCATCGTGTGTCCATATAT
>DNOQ01000212.1 GCA_003501665.1 Bacteroidales bacterium
GGATCGGTTTACTTCAGGACAGGTCTGATGAGTTCTGATATATCGACGGGCGGCAGTATAAACAGTTTCCTTAATTCTGCGACATCGTTATTCCTCAAGCAGAATTACCTTAAGCTTTACGAATCACGTTATTTTACCACTGGTCTGCGCGGAGAGGTAGCAAATGGCTTAAGAATTGATATATCAGCAGGTTATGAAGACCGGAAACTCCTGGAAAACAGTACCGGTTTTTCTTTCTTCAGAAAATCAGAGGATTATGCCATAAATGTACCTGAGAACATTTGGCTGGGAGAAGAATCTGATCCTCTTCATTCCCTGCGCGATCAGGTCCATTATGAATTTGTGACAAATATCACATATCTGCCACGTCAAAGATACAGGATAAACAATGGGATAAGAGTACCGGCAGGATCCGACTGGCCGGTTTTCTCTCTTATATGGAAACATGGCATCAACCATTATACTGAGCCTGCAGGACAATACAGGCATTTTGACATGATCAGGTTTGAAGCATCAAAGAAACATGAACCCGGTGCCTTCAGCGAATTCAGATGGAGAGTAAGGACAGGAGGATTTCTGACCAATAAATATGTTCCTTTTTATGATTTCTTCCATTTCAACACACAATCCTTACCTTTACTTCTTAATGATTACCAGGATGCATTTTATCTTCCCGCGTATTACTCACTCAGTACTCCATCTCTCTTTGGAGAGGTACATCTGAAATACACAACACCTTACCTGTTGCTAAAATACCTTCCCGGAATCAGCAATACACTGGTGAGGGAAAACCTCAGTATTTCATGGCTGGGATCAGTTAATCACAGTCACTATACCGAAATAGGCTACAGTCTTACTGAGCTCTTTTTACTGGGCGAAGCAGGTTTCTATGCAGGGTTCGATAATCTGAAGTTCAGGAGCATCGGTGTAAGGTTTATACTCAAAATTAACTGAATACCGGTAATTTTATGCAAATGGTGGTTCATCATTATAATTGTGTTCCTGCTCAAAATCACCTGCTGTTTTCCTGAACCGGTCATGATTCATTTTTGATCCCAGAGTGATACTTTGTGTTCCGTTAATTTCCGGCACACTGTCGATATCGAATTCATCAATATCAACGAACTGGGCTTTTTCTTCCCTGAACCTGAGCCTGACATCATCCACGGGACCGTTACGGTTTTTGGCCAGTATAATTTCCGCGATACCCCGGGTTGATGATCCGTCATCAAATGTAAGCAGCCCGAATTTTTCCTGGCGATGAATGAAAACTACCATATCGGCATCCTGTTCTATTGCTCCCGATTCTCTGAGGTCCGAAAGGAGCGGTCTCTTCGTTCCTCCTCTCATTTCAACCGAGCGGTTAAGCTGTGAAAGCGCAATGATCGGCACATTAAGCTCTTTTGCGATACTTTTGAGCGAACGTGAAATGTTACTTACCTCTTGTTCCCTGCTGCCTGCATTGTCAGGCCCCGACATAAGCTGAAGGTAATCGACAATAACAATATCAAGCTTATGCTGAGCCATGAGCCGGCGGCATTTTGCCCTGAGCTCAAATATTGAAATGGCAGGGGTATCATCAATAAATATGGGAGCCTGTATAAGTTTTTTTATCCTTGTATCGAGCTGTTTCCACTCCTCTTCAGTAAGTCTTCCGTTCCTGATCTTGTCGCCCGCTATATCGGTCTCTGCTATAATAAGCCTGTTTACAAGCTGGATCGATGACATCTCACAACTAAAAATTGCTACCTTTTTTCCGTGATCAATGGCCATATTCCGTGCCATCGACAGGGCAAACGCGGTCTTTCCCATTGACGGCCTGGCAGCAATTATAATAAGTTCTGATTTCTGCCAGCCCGAAGTCAGCCTGTCAAGTTTTGTAAAACCCGAAGGTGTCCCGACAAGGGCATCTTCCCTCTTTCCTGCAGCTTCAATCTCCCTGATAGCCTCCTTAATCACCATATTGATGGGAGAAACTTCCCTTTTAATATTTCCCTCGGCAATCTGGAAAAGCTCGTTCTCGGAATAATCGAGAAGTTCCGTTACATCCCAGGTATCGTCAAAAGATCTTGTCTGGATCTCGGTGGAAACCCTTATCAGCTCGCGTTGTATATATTTCTGTGCTACAATCCTTGCATGATAATCAACATTTGCCGCCGAAACAACCTTCGATGTAAGCTGTGAAAGATAAACCGGGCCGCCTGCACTCTCAAGTTCATTATGGGCTTTCAGTTCCTCAGTAACTGTATAAAGGTCGACCGGATATTCCTTTGCCGACAGATCGGAGACTGCCTTAAAGATCTTTTTGTGGGCATCCTTGTAAAAGCTTTCCGGCTTCAGAATATCCAGTATTGTTATCACAGCTTCCTTCTCAAGCATAATTGCTCCCAGAACAGCCTCTTCCATGTCGATTGCCTGCGGAGGCACCTTCCCCAGATCGGGAAAAACCGTTATGACAGGCTTGCCGGTCCTTGTCTGCTTTGCCATGAGCTTATCTTACTTATTTACAAGTGATTAATAGATATGAGAATAATTTTTCTGCCGGTTTCAAAGGTAAATATTAGAAGGCAGGATAATCTTTAATTAACATTTTTTGTTACAAACATGATCTGTTAAAAACTTGTTGAAAAAGGAAGTTCCGGATGTTATGTATCGAATTTAATTATTTTTACGGAAAATAGGTAAAAGATGATAGCGTTTCCGGGAGCAAAGATCAATATTGGATTAAGGGTTACAGGGAAACGTCATGACGGGTTTCATGACATTGAGACCATCTTTTATCCGGTTGGTTTGTGTGATGCACTTGAGTTTGTAGTGCCTCAGGGCAGGATAAATGAAGATGAACTGGTGGTCACCGGTATTAATATCGGATCGAGGCCAAAAGAAAATCTGGTAATGAGGGCACTGAAAAAGATGCGGGAGAAATATGAGATTCCCTTTCTCAGGATTCACCTGCACAAGAAGATACCTGCAGCAGCAGGTCTGGGTGGGGGTTCATCCGATGCAGCATCCCTGATCAAAGCCATCAATAAATGTTTTGACCTTGAAATTGATACAACCACTCTCAGGAGAATTGCCCTTGAAGTTGGCAGCGACTGTCCGTTCTTTATCGATCCTTTACCCTCATATGCCACCGGAAGGGGCGAAATACTCAAGCCGATAGATTACCTGCCCGACGGATTAAGGATTGTACTGCTGAATCCGGGAATACGGATCAGCACACGTGACGCGTATAATAACTGCATACCCGGGAAACCGGTTATAAGTCTCGGGGAGCTTGTAAAACTTCATCCGTCGGAATGGAGGGAAGCAGTGTTAAATGATTTTGAGCAATTTGTTTTCAGGCTATACCCCGAAGTTGAAGAGATAAAAAAACTGCTCTACAGCGCCGGATCACTTTACAGTTCGATGTCAGGCAGCGGATCAACTGTTTATGGTATCTTTGATAAGAAGCCCGAAATTCCGGAGCGGATAGAAAGGTACGTAATATATGAAGGGGAACTCTGACCTTACTCCATTTCCAGCAACAGTGTACCTTTTGCAACCTTGTCACCCCTGTTTACGGCTATCAGTTTTATCCTGCCATCTTCTGATGATTTAAGCAGGTTCTGCATCTTCATTGCTTCAAGGATCATCAGTTCATCTCCCTTTTTTACATTCTGCCCGGGTTTAACCATTATATCCAGGATGGTTCCTGGAATGACACTTAAAACAGATTTCGGGTCGCCAGGTTTATAAGGGATCCTGTTCCTGTATTTCCTGCTGATCCTTGTTTTATAAAGACTGGTGTCTATATTCAGCAGACCCATATTATTATCCTGTTCCATAATAATCTGTTTAATATTGTAAGATACAAATCAGAATGGCGGTAAACCGTGTTTTTTGGGTGGTAGTTGAATTTCCTTATTTTCCGAAACGGTTATTGAGTGTATCAGAAAGCGTCTTGTTTCTGATGGTTCAATAACTGCATCCACATATCCGCGTGAAGCTGCCACATAAGGATTTGCGAATTTCTTCTTGTATTCTTCAACTTTCTGTTTACGTGTTTCATCAGGATCGTCGGAAGACATAATTTCTTTCCTGAAAATTATATTTGCAGCGCCCTCGGGTCCCATAACAGCTATCTCGGCAGTGGGCCATGCAAATACGAAATCGGCTCTCAGGTGTCGTGAGCTCATTGCAATATATCCGCCACCGTATGCTTTGCGGAGTATCACTGTTATTTTGGGCACAGTGGCTTCACTGTAAGAGTAGAGTATTTTTGCCCCATGTCGGATAACACCTGCATGCTCCTGGTCAACACCCGGCAGATATCCCGGCACATCAACGAATGTAACAATGGGAATATTGAAGGCATCGCAGTAACGTATAAAACGGGCTGCCTTATCAGAAGAATCCACATCAAGCACTCCTGCCATTTCCAGAGGCTGGTTTGCAACGAATCCGGTGGTACGACCTTCGAGACGGCCGAAACCTATTACAATGCTTTTGGCAAAGTGTTCCATTATTTCAAAGAAATCGGAGTTATCGGCAACTGCCCTGATCACATCCTTAACATCGTACGGAAGTGTCGGATCCTCCGGAACTATCCTTTCAATGTCGGTACCGGGAAGCGGTGCGGCAGGCTCAAACATTCTGGCCTTTCTGGAATTATTCCATGGGATAAAAGTTACAAGCTTTTTTATCTGATCAAAGCACTCCTCTTCGGTGGCTGCAAAAAAATGGGCATTACCGGTAATTTCACTGTGAACACGGGCTCCACCGAGATCTTCCATTGATATCTCTTCTCCCAGAACTGTTTTTATCACTTCCGGACCGGTGATGAACATTTTTGATATCTTATCCACGACAAAAACAAAGTCGGTAAGAGCAGGAGAATATACAGCTCCTCCGGCACATGGACCAAGTATGACTGATATCTGCGGGATCACTCCGCTTGAGATAGTATTACGGAAGAATATCTCGCCATATCCTGCAAGAGAATTTACCCCCTCCTGAATTCTCGCTCCTCCCGAATCGTTTATTCCGATAAGAGGCATTCTCATTTTCAGCGCATGATCCATAATCTTGGTTATTTTCCTCGAATGCATCAGTCCGAGGGAACCTCCTGCCACGGTAAAATCCTGTGCATAAACAGCAACCGGAGATCCGTCGATGGTACCCGATCCGATTATAACCCCGTCGCTGGGAAGTGATTTTTTGTCCATGTCAAAATCATGGGCATCATGTTCAACAAAAAGGTCATATTCATTAAATGAGCCTTCATCGAGTAGCGCCATGATACGTTCACGGGCAGTACGTTTTCCCATGGCTTTCTGCTTTTCGATAGCCTGCTCACCACCTCCCCGCAGAAGCTTCTCACGCTTCTCCTTTAACTCTCTGATCTTTTTGTCGATTGCCATTTCAATACCGATTTAATAAATAAACAGCCCGTAAAAACAGGTTTACAATTTTAAAGAAATTGTATGACTTAAAGAAACTATTTCGGCGCCATTTTGTAAAGCACAAGCGCTATAACCATATAAATAAGGTTCGGGATCCATTCGGCAAGAAGCGGGCTCAGATTTCCCTTGAGAGAGAACTGAGATGCAAATTGCTGAAAAAAGATATAAGAAAAGCTTAAAGCGAGCCCTATACCAATGTTCATGCCGATGCCACCCCTGATTTTTCTCGAAGATAATGAGACACCTATCAGTGTAAGGATAAAAACAGCGAACGGACTGGCAATACGTCTGTGCTTTTCGATCAGAAATAACTTTATCTCTTCTGAACCCTGAAGCTGAAGAAGTTCAATATAATCATCCAGTTCCCTGTATGTCATCGTACTGACAAAGCTTGGATCCCTTGAAAAATCTTCCGGACGGATAATGAGTGTAGTATCTATTCGTGTCCCTTTTGTTACTGTTTCCTCTCTCCCTGTTATTTCGCGATAAGTATAATTCAAAGCCGACCATTTATTTGAAACGGAATCCCAGGTTACAGTCGGAGCTGATATTTTTGAAATCAGGTTACCATCTTCATCAAATCTCTCAATGGTAAAATTGCGGCCTCTCAGGTATATCGGGCTGTAAGATTCTATATAAACATATACATTTTTATATACCTGGCGGTGAACATTTTCGATGTTAAGTCTTCTTCCTTTAGGCCGGTAATACTTATCCTCAAAATCGAGCCTGACCAGGTTGGCGTGAGGTATGACAAAGTTCGTCAGATAGAAAATGACCCCTGCAATGGCAAGTGAAGAAAGGAAATAAGGCCACATCATCCTCCGGAAACTCATACCGCTGTTTAAAATGGCAATTATTTCAGTATTAACGGCCATGCGGGATGTAAAGAAGATAACCGTTATAAAAACGAATAAAGGTGCAAAAAGAGTGGCAAAATACGGGATGAAATTGAAGTAATAATCGAAAACAACAGCCTGCCACGGAGCCTCCTTCTCCATAAAATTATCAAGCTTCTCCGACAGATCAAAGACCACGGCTATCGTCAGGATAAGTACAAGACTGAAGAGGAAAGTCCCGAGAAACTTCCTGATAATATATAAATCAATTATTTTAGGTTTCAGTGACTTTAAAGTCTTTCCGAAACCTTTTTTACCATTTTGATTTTCCATTTTTTAAATTCCCCTTCTTCGATTTTTCTCCTGGCATCGCTTACAAGTTTCAAATAAAATGCCAGGTTATGCAGGCTTGATATCTGTCCCCCGAGCATCTCTCCCGAAATGACAAGATGTCTCAGATATGCCTTTGAATATTTTAAGCTGACAGCAGAAGCTCCTTCAGGATCGATAGGACTGAAGTCATTTGTCCATCGCCTGTTCTTAATATTGATTATTCCCTGTGAAGTGAACAGCATCCCGTTACGTCCGTTGCGTGTGGGCATTACACAGTCAAACATATCGATTCCCCTTTCTATTGCTTCGAGGATATTGGCGGGAGTTCCCACACCCATAAGATATCGCGGCTTATCTTCCGGCAGAATGTTATTCACTATTTCTATTGTCCTGTACATCTCTTCAGCAGGTTCACCCACCGAAAGGCCTCCGATGGCGTTCCCCTCCATGCCGGCCTCCGCGATCTTTTCTGCAGACAATTTTCTGAGATCATCAAATATACCACCCTGAACGATCGGAAAAAGATATTGCCTGTAACCCCAGACAGGTTCGGAGTTCCTGAATTTTTCAACAGCCCTGACGAGCCATTTATGGGTAAGGGCAACTGATTTTTCAGCATACCTGTGGTCACAGGGAAAAGGTGCACATTCATCAAGGGCCATAATAATATCGGCTCCTGTTATCCTTTGAATTTCTATCGTATTTTCGGGTGTAAAAATATGTTTTGATCCGTCAATATGGGATTTAAACAGAACCCCCTCTTCAGTCAGCTTCCTGTTGCCTGCAAGAGAGAAAACCTGATATCCGCCACTGTCGGTAAGGATCGGCCTTTGCCATGAAATGAACCTGTGAAGCCCCCCTGCCATTCTCAGTATTTCCGTCCCCGGCCGCAGATACAAATGATATGTATTACCAAGGATTATCTTTGCATCAATATCTTCTTCGAGATCACGCTGAAGAATGCCTTTGACAGTACCTCCGGTACCTACCGGCATGAATATCGGGGTGGGAATTTCACCGTGGTCTGTATTAATAAGACCTGTCCTTGCCTTTGTTTCCTTATCCCTGGTACGAATTTCAAACATAAAATGATCTGTCGGTGGCAGCACAAATGTAATTGATCCGTGCCGCCTTAGAAAATTATGTGATCATTTTTGTTGAAAACTAATCTTCGGTATTACAATACTTCTTGCTAATATTGTGCCCTGATCATGAAAGTTCAATGATATTTCACGAGAATCTGTTCGTTTCGATTGTATTTATCATTTTCGCACTATCAGCAACCGTGCAGATATTCTATTATCTGTGGTTCTATCTGGCTGTGCCCCTGTACAAACATCCCGGCGAAGTAACGACGGCAAAAAAGCCGGTTTCAGTAATAATATGTGCCAGAAATGAGGCTGAAAACCTGCGTAATTACCTTCCATCGGTGCTTGAACAGGATTATCCTGACTATGAAGTTATTGTGGTTAACGATTGTTCGGAAGATGAGACTTATGATGTACTTGGAGGTTTCCTTCTGAAATATCCGCACTTAAAGATATCAACAATCAATAAAGATCCCCGCTTCACTCATAACAAAAAATTTGCCCAGTTCATTGGCATAAAAGCTGCTTCAAACGATATACTGCTTTTCACTGATTCCGACTGCCGGGCCTGTTCTGAACTCTGGATCGACAGAATGGGTTCACATTTTAACAATAATACGCAGATCGTACTGGGTTATGGAGGTTATATGGATAGAAAGGGGATACTTAACAAGTATATCCGCTACGATACATTCATGATCGCTCTTCAATATCTCGGGATGGCAATAAGGGGAATTCCATTTATGGGAGTAGGACGCAATCTGTCTTACCGGCGTTCCCTGTTTTTTGAAAAGAAAGGATTCGAAGGTCATACCCATGTCATATCAGGAGATGATGATCTGTTTGTTAATTCTAATGCAGGTAAAGCCAATACACGTGTTGAATTCAGGAAAGAGAGTCATACGCGGTCAGTGCCCTGTACCACTCTGAAAGCATGGATCCTCCAGAAAAAGAGACATTTCACGGCTGCCCCCTATTATAAAACGCGACATAAGTTCATGATAGCCGCAGAATCCATAACAAGAATACTATTCTACACATCGTTCTTAATTCTGATAATACCTCTGAATTTATGGATAATGACTGTGACAATATTCGGGTTAAGGTTCATCAGCCAGATGATTGTTATGGTTTCAGGACAAAAGAAACTAAATGAAAAAGGAATTGCAGGATATTCATTAATTTTTGATATCTTTTCCCCCGTGATTAACAGTGTTATTTTTTTAAGCAGTACAATTAGCCGATCGGGTAAAAACAAATGGAAATAAACCAGGAGCTTTCAGAAAAAGCGAAGGCAGACCTTATTCTTGTTGAAGAAGCTAAAAAGGGAAATGAGAAGGCTTTTGCCGGTCTGATGAACCGTTACAGGGATTCTATTTATTATATGCTGCTGAAAATGGTAAATAATCCTGTTGATGCAGAAGATCTGACAATAGAAGCCTTCGGCAAGGCATTCAGAAGCATCGACAGTTATACACCCCGTTTTGCATTCAGCACATGGCTCTTCATGATAGCAACAAACAACTGTATCGATTTTATAAGGAAGAAGCAGTCTTCACCAATACCTGTGAATCAGGACAAGGATATTATGGATACCATGACTGTTAATATCCAATCTGATCTTCCCGACCCCGAAGAGACACTGATCAACGACCAGAAAATAGCCACACTCAGGAAAATTGTCACCCAGCTTAAATCGCCTTACAGGGAGATAATCGAACTGAGATACTACAAGGAATATTCATATGAAGAAATATCCTCCGAACTTAAAATTCCGATAGGTACTGTTAAAGCACAGCTTTACCGTGCCAAAACGCTTCTTTACAATATATTTGTAAAAACTGGCAACAGGTAATGCCGGAAAGTATATTCAGATATTTCCCTTCCCTCTCTGTCGGTCAGAAAGAAAAGATATCGTGTCTGAAGCCACTTTATGATGAGTGGAACAGCAAAATAAACGTTATCTCAAGAAAGGATATGGATAACTTTTATATACACCATGTCCTTCATTCAATGTCATTAGCCAAAATAATCAGTTTCAAAGCGGGCACAAAGATCCTTGATGTGGGAACAGGGGGGGGATTCCCGGGAATACCACTTGCCATTCTTTTCCCCCATGCGGAATTCACTCTTCTCGACTCAACAGCAAAAAAAATAAAAGTCGCCCGCTTTGTATCCGATGAGCTGAAGCTCAGTAATGTATCCTTCAAAAATAAAAGAGTTGAGGATGAAAAAGGGAAATTCGATTTTATAATAAGCCGGGCCGTAACGGAATTCAACAGGTTTGTGGAGCTGACATCAAAAAACCTTAAGAAATCAGGAAATAATGATCCCGGGAATGGGATCTTTTATCTCAAAGGAGGTGATTTTGAGAAAGAATTGGGAAGATACAGGAATTCAGTAAAGATCTGGGAAATAAAAAATTTCTTCGCTGAACCTTACTTTGAAACTAAAAAGATCATCTGTCTTCCTGTATCTGAGCTCTGAATAAAAAAACTTACAGACGGCACCTCCTGTGCTAAGGGGTTATGTGGGTGATCATAATTCTATAAACAGCATGCGCCTACGGCGCTATCATTTTCAGAGGTGGTATATCTTAACTGCACAGCGCCGGCCTGTTTGTAGCATAACCATAT
>DNOQ01000131.1 GCA_003501665.1 Bacteroidales bacterium
ATATCAAAGGAAAGCTTCGTTGCCGGTTCAGGTCTGAATAATATCTTTTCGGACATACGGTTTAAGCTCAGCTACGGCCGTGTCGGCAATATGTTCGGTATCGGTAATTACAGTTCACTGTTCCTTTACAGTGCAAGCCTCTATGCTGCAGAACCAACCCTTTATTTTTCACAGGCAGGTAATTCAGCTCTCAAATGGGAAACAAGCGACAAATATGATGTCGGACTCAGCTTTGGTATCCTTAATGACAGGCTGCAGGCTGACTTCAACTACTTTTACAACGATATAAATAACCTTATCCTTAGTGTGCCTCAGTCACCCTCAAAAGGTATTCCCGGAAACTCCATTCCCGGAAACGTCGGATCGATGTATAACAAAGGATTTGAGTTTTCACTGACAAGTTACAATATATCCAAGCCAAATTTAAGCTGGACGACCAATTTCAACTTTACAAATATAAAGAATGAAGTTACTGCACTTGCTCCGGGCGTTACTGAAATACGGACTCAGACCGCAGGTCTGGAGTTTACAAACATTACCGTAGTAGGTAAACCCGTCGGGAACCTTCTTGCTGTTGAAACAAGAGGTGTTGATCCGGCAACCGGAAGAAGGATATTTGTCAATGCTGCAGGTAAGGAGGTGCTTTATAATCATTCAGCTCCTACTGCCAGCAGGTGGACTTACAAATCAGACGGAGCCGTTGCTCCGGCGGTAAACACAGCTGCTGATGGTGTAGCCTGGGCTTCTCCCCTGCCAAAATTCTATGGCGGCATTGATAATACTTTGAATTACAAAGGCTTCGATGTTGCGCTTAACCTGACCTATTCTTTTGGTTTCTATGTTTACTGCGGATCAAAAGCTGGTATCCGCGACCAGAGATGGTGGAACAACTCGGTTGAAGTATATGAGACCGCATGGAAAAAATCAGGTGACATTACAAATATTCCAAGACCTGTGATGGGTGATAACGTTTCTAACGGATCTGCTTTTGGAATTACGGAAAATATTGAAAAGGGCGATTACCTGAAAGTAAGGAATATATCTGCAGGGTATACTTTCAGGAACCTCCTTCCTGGTGTGATGAATATTGAAAGCCTGAGGGTGTATGCCCAGGTATTTAATGCTTTGGTCTTTACGAAATATTCGGGTTCTGACCCTGAAGTATCTACTAATGCTGACTCAAACCTCGCACCCGGTGTCGACAGGAACACGGCGCCGCAGTCAAGGACTTATTCCTTCGGGGTGAACATAAGTTTTTAACTAATTAATTAAGAAACAGATATGAAAAATATGTTAAAGTATTCAATAATATTAATATTTATATTGTTGATATCCGGATGCACCAAAGATCAGTGGATGAATCCGGCGCCGATAACTTCACTTTCCGATCTTACTGTATTTGATAATAAAGAAAGGATCGATAATCAGGTTAACGGTATGTATGCTTCCCTGAAGAGTGGCCAGCATCTGGGCGGGAGATTCCAGGTATACAATGATGTCAGATGTGACAATTTCGCTCCCAACAGTTCAAACCTGGTTACATGCTATGCAAGCTGGAACCATACTGTTTTAAGCTCCACAAACGAAATTCAGAACCTCTGGGGTGCAATTTATCAAACAATAAATGTTGTTAATGTATTTCTGGATGGACTTACAGCCGCCTGGGATGCAGGAAAGTTAAGCAGCTTTGTTACAAAGGCCGAATATGATCAGTACAGAGGTGAAGCGCTGGCTATCAGGGCTATATGTTATTTTGACCTGATGCAGATGTATTCAAAACCATATCATATGGGTACCGGAGCCAACCGCGGTGTACCTCTGAGGCTCAAGGCTATGAAATCAGCCGAAGAAAATGATCTGGCGCCAAGCACAGTTGCTGAAATTTATACGCAGATCCTTAAAGATCTGAATGATGCCGAATCAATTGTGAAGTCAGATTTTGGTACTAATCAACTACTTAACGTTACCAGAATACACAAGAATACTATAATTGCCTTCAAAACCAGGGTTTATTTGCATATGCATAACTGGGCTCAGGTGGTGGCTGAATCAGCCAAGATAGTGCCCAATGCTGCTCCCTATACTGCAACTTCAGGAGTGGCAAACACACTTAACGCAAGTTATGCAGGTGTTTTTGCTTCTCCTCACGCAACAAAGGAGACTATTTTTTCGATGCCTCATACATCATCCAATAATGCAGGCACACAGAATCACCTGCAGCATTATTTTGGATCGGGATCGGGCGAATCATATTATCTTGTGTCAGGTGCAGGTACTTTATATGAAACCATGGATGCCACTGATGCAAGAAAAGTTATGATGGCAACTGTTGGGGGAAAGGTGTACCTGACCAAGTATGTTGATCAGGCAACCAGAACTGACTATGCGCCGGTGATAAGATGGGCAGAAGTTTTGCTAAACCGTGCTGAAGCACTGGTCCGGGGCGGAGGTGCAGTGGATGGGCAGGCAATAAACCTGCTTAATGCCGTAAGGACACGATCCTTCCCGACAGGCGCTTATAACGCGGCCGATTTTGCAAATGCGCAGGCTTTCTATAATGCAGTTCTTCTTGAAAGAAACATGGAATTCCTTGGCGAAGGTATGCGTAATATGGACCTTATGCGTCTCGGTCTTACAATTCCCGGCAAAGATGGTGCAGAGTTCGGAAAAGTCTCAACTGTTTCGCCGTCAGCTGAGAACTATTTCTGGCCGGTCCCGGTTACCGAGCTGACATATAATAATCTGATGACTCCTTAATTCTAGTTATAGAAAATCGTAAAAAAAAGCTGCACGCCGTATGGCGGAGCAGCTTTTTTTGTCGTGCGGTCGTGCGGTCGTGCAGTCTAAGGAATCATAGAATTTTTGTATTTTAGTACTGTCTAACTAATAAACCGTGCTAAAATGGGAACAATCAAAAATTTCGAAGAATTAGAAATCTGGAAATTAGCCAGAGAATTAGTCAACCTTATTTATTCTGATTTCAGGAATTGCCGGGATTTTACTTTCAGAAATCAGGTTACCGGTGCCGGAATTTCCATAATGAATAATATTTCTGAAGGTTTTTGCCGTAATGGTGATACTGAATTTCGTCATTTCCTAAACTTTTCAAGCGGATCAACCGGTGAAGTGAAAAAC
Source organism: Bacteroidales bacterium (assembly GCA_003501665.1). Classification (GTDB taxonomy): domain Bacteria; phylum Bacteroidota; class Bacteroidia; order Bacteroidales; family VadinHA17; genus LD21. Next base: position 3,136 of record DNOQ01000131.1, read on the forward strand.
ATGTACTACATCGCTGAAGATCAGCATTATGTCGAAGAAGAAACAGCATTAGACAGAAGGGAGATATGCCAAAGACTTATGAATGGAATCGGAAGTTTGAGAAAATATCTTAAAGGCGACAAATAATCGGACTGCACGACCGCACAACCGCACGACTGAACGACCGCACGACTTCTTCAGACAACCCTGCGAATAGTCCGCAAATGATGAGAGTACGCGCCAAGCTCCTGCCTGAAGATCCCCTGATGATCGATAGGATCTATCCTTACCCTGCCGGAAGAGTGTATAACAAGGCCCCTTGAAATAATTATACCCACATGCGAGATTTTGCCATATTCGTTGTCAAAAAATACAAGATCTCCCGCCCTTGTCTCTTCAAGGAAATTTATAGTCTCACCAATCTCTGCCTGAATCCAGCTGTTACGGGGGATCATAAGGCCATATATTTTATAAACAAGCTG
>DNOQ01000121.1 GCA_003501665.1 Bacteroidales bacterium
AATGAAGAAAACCGAAAATCAGAAAGAACTCAGCCGTCGTGATGCAATGAAATTACTGACGGCAGGTTCGGCAGCAGGTTTGCTGGGACTATTTGGAACGAGAGAATCCAGAGCAGAAGCCTATACCACTCCTCAGTATGCTCAAGGTATGGCTCCGGTAAAGATTAAAAGCGTGAAATCAATCGCTACAGCCCCGGAAGGTTCAAACCTTATTGTTGTGAAAGTAGATACAACCGAACCAGGACTTTACGGCCTGGGTTGCGCAACATTCACCCAGCGTGCAGTGGCAGTTTTACCTGCAATAGACAGCTATCTGAACGATTTCTGCGTGGGGAAAGATGTCGATAATATTGAAGATATGTGGCAATCGGCATACGTCAGTTCATACTGGCGCAACGGTCCGGTACTTAACAATGCTCTCAGCGGACTTGATGAAGCCCTATGGGATATTAAAGGAAAAAGAGCTAATATGCCTGTATATCAGCTCCTTGGAGGCAAATGCAGAATAGCCGTTGATTGTTATGCCCATGCAAGCGGAGCAACATTTGAAGCATTGGCTGACAGGGTTCAACAGTTCATGGATCAGGGATTCCGGCACGTAAGGATACAGCAGGGAGGTTATGGAGGAGTAGGCACAATGCCGAAAGAACCCGATTTTAAACAGGCAGGTTTTGGCAGAAAGGAAGATATGTACATGGACCAGCAAACATACCTCAGAAGAGTTCCGGAAATGTTTGAATTTATCCGTAAAAAGTGTGGTGAGGAAGTTGAATTATTGCATGATATCCATGAGAGGGTAGAACCGGTTGATGCAATCAATATGATCAAGCGCCTTGAGCCTTACCGGCCTTACTTTATCGAGGATCCGTTCTCTCCCGAAAACATGGGATGGTTCAGGCATCTCAGGAACCAGACAACCGTTCCGATTGCCATGGGAGAGCTGTTTAACAATATCAACGAATTCAGGGATTATATGGTGGATCAGCTTTTTGATTTTATCAGAGTTCACCTTTCACAGATAGGAGGTATTACACCGGCAATGAAGATAGCCCGCCTCGGGGAGTGGTTCAATGTGAGAACAGCATGGCACGGTCCCGGTGATGTTTCACCCGTAGGACATGCTGCAAATGCACATATCGATCTTGCTGTATGGAATTTCGGCATTCAGGAATCACATTTCTGGAATGAAAAAGCCCGGACTGTATTCCCGGGTTGCCAGACATACAAGAACGGCTATATGTACATTAATGAAGCTCCGGGTCTTGGTGTGGATATCAACGAAAAAGAAGCTGCTAAATACCCGATAGGCACAAGATCAAACTGGACACTAAGGAAAGGAGACGGCACAATTATCAGACCCTGACAGTTTATAAGCAAAAAGGCTGAGGCTGAGATAGAGGCTGAGATAGAGTTTGAAGTTGAAAACAACTGATAATGAACCCTTTCCTTAACCTTAACCTTAACCTTATTTCTGTTATCGCTCAAGATTCTGCACAGTGAAAAATGAATCGTCCACGCTAACCTGGTCTTTAATATTACTGAATAGTATCTCCGATTTCCTTCCCGTTATATGATTAAGTGCTATCATGTTTTTGATCATATATTTGCCGTCCTGAAAGGGATGGAAGCTTTTAATTTCGATTGTTTTAAAAAGCTCATTGTCAAAATTATAGAGTTCCATCTTCTGAATCTGGTTTTTGTCCTTCATTAAATAACTGATCTTTCTGGAATATCCGTATTCATCGGCAATTTTTTCATTTTCCGGGATGCTTTCGATGATCCATGTATTTTCAGTCCCCGACTTATCTAAATGCCTGTGCTTAAAGTCAGTAAGGGTAGGCGAGCTCATGTCGGCATTTGAGAATTCCGAACTCATGAAGCTTTTACCTTTCTCAGATGAGACTATCCTTCGTGTCTTTTTCAATGCCGGCAGATATATCCACATTTCGTCAGCCTTATCTTTATTATCCAGCACCAGCATGGAAGTACCTCTTACATCGGCCGGCTCTACAAACCTGATCAATCGTTTCTCAAGGCCATCAGGATAACTTTTCGTTATCATTGTGATCATTCTGTTCCTTGTTGCACCATTCTTTTCACTTATTGACAGATTGATTGTGGCATTCATCGATGAAATAAGGCTCAGATCACGGCTTTTGCTCATGATCAGCCCTGCATCCTGCTGTTGTGCCGACACGTAAAAAAGCGGCAACAGAAGGAATATCAGCGGGAACGTTCTCTTTATCATATTTTTCGATTTTATGATTAATTAAATTTTTAAGGATGAATCGCGGCCGGAATTTCATGATTATGGCCGGAACTAAAATAATTGCACCAAACAGGCATGAACTTATGGAAACGATTACAAGGTATCCGAAAAAGCGTATTGAAGAAAAACCTGAAAACATAAGTACCGAGAAGCCGGCCATCACAGTTAATCCGTTAATGACAATACTCCGGCCGATATTTTTCATTGAAGCCCTGGTGGATTCTTCAAATGATAATCCCTTGGTAATATTGCTGTTAAAACACCAGATATATTGAATGGTAAAATCTACCCCCACACCTATCATTATTGATGACAGGAGTGCCGTGGCTGCATCTATCGCTATACGTGTAAAACCCATAAACCCGAACAGAATTATTATTGATACCGTCAGGGGTATTGTACTGATCAGGCCTCCAACAGATGAACGGAATATAATTGTCAGCAAAATTAAAACAGTGATCAGAGCAAAGAGAAGTGAAAATACCTGCCCTCTGATAACAGATGAGGCAAAATCTTTCATAATGATTGCATATCCTCCAACCGTGACCTCTCCGGGTAACTCTTTTATGAACTCTGATATCCTTGATTTCACATTATTTATCACTTTGTTTTCAGGATTTGATAACCGTACGAGAATATGAGCCCTGGTGTTTTCTAGATTCATCATCTGGCTGAAGTCATCAGGATTTCCGCTCATGTTATACAATTCAAACATCTGGGCAATCCCTTCCCTTGTTTCAGGAATATTATCATACTGATCTTCACCGGAAGTGTAGATAGCCTTGCTCATCTCTCTTATTACCTGCGAGATAGAGAAAACGCCACCGACACCTTCCATATTTTCAAGATTCAGTGTGAGTCTGTCAATCCCTTTCATAATATCCGGATCTTTTATATCGCCCCCGATCATCACAGAAACAGTCTGCGAGCCCCCGAACTTTTTATTTATCAGATCTGATGCCATTCGAACAGGACTTCTTTTAGGGAAATATTTTTCCTGGTTGGTTTCAACTTTGATAAGAGTTATTCCAATGGCAAACACCAGAGTAATTAATACAAAACCAATAATGATCCGTCCCGGTTGTTTGATAATTATTCCGGATAGTTTTATGAGCCACCTTTCGAACAGACCGTCACCGGAATCAGGTTTTCTGGTCACTGAAACTTTTCCATCCTGAACAAAAATAAGAGCCGGGATATATAAGAGACTCATTATGAGGGCGGCTGTTACACCCGTTGCAGCAAGTAAACCAACCTGTCGTGCCGGAATTATGGAATGTGTCAGCAATCCAAGGATCCCTGCTATTGTGGTAAGTCCGCTGAAAAGGATCGGTCTGTTTAGTGAACCTGTAAGTTCCTTTAAAACAGTTCCCGATGAGCTGGTTCTTTTCCTTTGCCTTAACTCCTGAAACCTGGCAACAAGGTAAATCCCGTAATTATTTGCCACTGCAATAAGTATCACCGGTACCAAAAGGCTTATTATGGATAGTTTCCATCCGACCATCGGGACCATGCCCATGCAGATTGCAGTTGAAAGCAATACCACACTGAATGGCATCAATACTGACCTCCAGTCCCGCAGATTCAATTTCAGGACAACAAGCATAAGCAGCAGGGCAAATGGCACAAGAATCATTGCATCCCTGTTAACATCTTTCATGATATGCTGCCTGATGTAAGGCAAACCTCCTTTCAGTACTTCTGCTCTTCCCGGATGAGCAGACAGTATCGAGTCAATTTTGTGAAGAGTCACGGTTTCAGCTTCAGCATTATTAATTGTGGCAGTAATTGAAGCTGATGTGATATCGGAAGAGATCACAATATCACGGGCAAACCTGTTATCCAGTATCTCATTCCTCAGATCAGCAAATCCTTCTGAATCAGCAGGGATCCTTTTTATCAACGGATCTGCCGTCATCATTCCTTCGGTGCTGGTTATGGTCGTGACAGTAAATGGAGATATTCTCCGGGTTACTCCGGTCAGCCTTGAAATATCCCTGTCAATTCCCTTAATCTGATTAAGATTTTCAGAAGTAAGAATCGAACTATCCCTGAAAATCAGCATAACAATATCCTGCATGCCAAATTCATTCTCAATCTTATCTGTCAGAATTCTCGATTTCATGGATGAGGGAACATAATTCCTCATTTCCGGATCAGTCCTGGACAAAGGGATAAGAGATCCAAAAACAATACCGAGCAAAACACATGTTAAAATAACCGGCCAGCGATATCTGATAATAAAATCCGTCATAGTATTAAAAATCAACCTTTACAGCAATTCTTATACAATTCATAAATTCATTTACCAGATCATTTATTGATCCTTTTTTCCCTGAATAATAATCTCCTCCTGCACTTATGGTCAGCCCGTCAGCTGGTTTATATTTAATCTCAGGCATTAAAATAAAATCGCGTGATGTAAAATTATAAACGGCAAAAACAGAAGGAGTCAGTTTACCATAAAGCATTTCTCTTTCCATCCGGAATCCGGCTGAATGATAAGTACGTTCAATCTGGTAATTGTATAACCGGTTGAAAGCAGCTACCTGTTGACGTACATATTCATTCAGATCAAAACCCGGATCAGCCATCATCTGTGCCAGTTTGGCAGGATCAGGTTCTGTTCCTATAATCGGATCGACAGCCATAGCTTCATAATCTGTGATTGTCTTCCCCGAATACTCGGCTGTAAAATGCCAGTTTCCCGTCATCCAGTCGATACCTGCATTATATTTTAATTCTTCACAGGGTACATATTCTTCTTTTTTATATGACTTATATGGAAAACTCCATGCAGCTTCACCCCGCAGACCGAAATTTCCAAAAGTGGTCTCGAAATCAATGCCAATATTCCTCAGCTTATATGGTGTCATTGTGAGCTCGGCGTATGGAACAGGTATTGATCCTGACATATCAAGGTTAAAGTTTGTAAGAGCTGCCCCCGGCATCGGATCATATCCGTCAAACCAGGATATGCTCATATCAGTGCCGGAAAGATGAAATTCGGCCTTCAGCCCGTAAGTAAACATCTCTTTACCTGTTAAAAGCTGGTTTATCTGATTAATATTAACCCATGCCGGCAATGGGAGAGGGTCGATTAGAAGAACTGAAGACCTGTAAAATGGTACTGCAACTGCTTCCAGACTTAATACAGGAGCGGGATATATTTTTAAATCAGCCAGCAGATTGCCCAGATCCATATCTTCATTATCGGGTGACCGTGTTATATAGTTCTGTGGATTAAGCTTTGATGTAGGGTTTGAGAAATCTGTCCGGCCCCATTTTAATATCGTCTGACCTGCTGTCAGATCCCATTTCTTACCATTTATCTTTACATAGACTTCCCTGAGGTCAACCCGTTTGACCGGTTCGAGGAATTCAGTTCCATAACGGAACCGCAGATCGGTAAATGCCTTGAAATGACGATAATCCCTGGTTTCTGCTTTCAGGCTAAAATCTGAAAATGCACTTGAGACATAAGGTTTGTCATCAGCATCATCCAGGCTGCCATAGAGCCCTCCCCTTATAAAACCGTAAATTATTGTACTTCTGCTTTCTTCAGTATTGAAAGAAGATCCCTGATTCTGACCATGCAGAGATCCCTGTATAAAAAATAAAATGATATATAGTATTCCAAAGGATTTGTTCATTTGCGACATTTTCTCACAAATGAATAATTTTAAACCATGGCTGTCGTCTTATCCGCCTGTCCCGTACCGGTAAAATATTGAAATGTCGTCCGCGCCGGCAGGGATGTACATGGTAATTATTCCCTGATACCGGTTATTTTTTCTCTGAACTCACTGGGTGTCAGTCCTGTTTGTAACTTAAAAATAGAGTTGAAGGTTGTTTTTGAGTTAAACCCGGAATCATAGGCAATGGCAAGTATGGTAAAATTATTGTTGGCGGGATCGCTGAACCTTGATATGACATCTTTTACCCTGTATTCATTTATAAAAGTAAAGAAATTTTTCCCATGCTTTTCATTCAGCACCTGCGTAATATGATGCCTGGGAATTCCTGTAAGCATGGCAAGGTCATGTATACTGAGATCCCTGTCAAGAAAGGGCTTATCTGTTTCCATTATATTGATAAGAATTTTCAGATACTCATCAGCCTGATCATCTTTTAAACCACTTTTAATATACTTTTCTGATTCACTCTTTTTAGCTTCTTGGCTAATTTCAATTTCCTGACCAAAAATTACAGGCTGCCTGATTCCTAAAAAACTGTAAACAAACGAGAATACGGAAATAAATCCAAAAACCACGAAATATGGATCGAAGGGAATTATATCTCCGATCATATTCAGACCCCCGAGGATAAAAAGAATCAAAAATGCCACATAAAAACTTATTGATAATATCTTCAGCCAGTTAAGTGTTATCACATTTGAGGTGTAAGAAATCAGGTTCCTGAGATTATCCTGGTGCTTTTTAATAAGTATGAAGGCCATAATACTGTAACCGGTGACTGACAGGAACATGACTGTACTGTATACTATTCTCAGGGAAATAAATCTGTCGGGTTCGAAGAAACTTCTCAGATCCCGCAGCAGGGGCTTTGTCCTGAAAATCACCGAAACCACAAAAAAGGTAACAAAAGGTACAAAATGGAGAAGATTAAGCCGGTTAAACTTCTTCTCCGGATCAGTCATAAAACTGATATAAAGGTAAATCAGGGGTCCGTACGTAAATGAGACAAACGGGAAAGAATACATTTCGATACCTTTTGAGTTTATCAGGGCAAATGTAAGCTCAATACAGATCAGGAATACCCAGGCAGCAAGTATCCTGTTTGCTGTTGTAAAAGGCTTTTTCGTCGCAATCAGTAATCCTGCAAACAAGGATTGAGAAATACCAATGTACAGTATGGGATCAATATTCACCATTCATAGCTCAAATTATTTCAAAAATAATGAAAAGGAGTTAATATTTAGGTATTTTTGAATAATAGTCAGGAAGTGATACTGACAGGATATTTACATATTTGAATTGATTTTATCAGTTAATAATTGCTTATGAGCGTTCTTCTTAATAAGGATTCAAGAGTGATTGTTCAGGGTTTTACAGGAAGCGAAGGAACTTTTCATTCTTCTCAGATGATTGAATACGGGACTAAAATAGTTGGAGGTACATCTCCCGGCAAAGGGGGTCAGATTCATCTGGGGCTACCTGTCTTTAATACGGTTAAAGAAGCACTTAAAAGCACCGGTGTCGATGTATCGGTAATTTTTGTTCCACCTGCCTTTGCAGCTGATGCAATAATGGAAGCTGCTTCAGGCGGCATTAAGCTGATTGTAACAATTACCGAAGGAATTCCTGTCTCCGATATGGTTAAGGTGAAAGAATATCTGAAGTCATTCGATTGCCGTCTGATAGGACCCAATTGCCCGGGGATAATCACTCCGGAAGAATCAAAAGTAGGGATCATGCCGGGCTTCATACACAGAAAAGGAACTGTTGGCATAATATCACGCTCAGGTACATTGACTTATGAAGCCGTCGATCAGTTGACAAAGCTTGGGTTGGGGCAATCTACATGCATAGGAATAGGAGGGGATCCTGTTATAGGTACAACAACCCTTGATGCCGTAAAATTAATGATGGAAGATAAAGATACAGAATCTATTGTCATTATTGGCGAGATTGGAGGCAATATGGAAACCGAAGCAGCAGAATGGATAAAATCTAACGGATCAAAGCCGGTTATTGGATTTATTGCCGGCCGGACAGCTCCTAAGGGGCGAAGAATGGGACATGCCGGAGCAATTATTGGAGGAAAATCCGACACTGCAGCAGCAAAGATGGCGATTATGATAGAATGCGGAATACATGTGGTTGAATCACCGGCGGAGATAGGAGAGACGGTGTTG
>DNOQ01000528.1 GCA_003501665.1 Bacteroidales bacterium
GGTTCAGATTCAGGTTTTTCCTGAGCTTTTTTCTTTTTAATATCCTGTACTTCCTCAATCTCAACAACTTCTTTTACCTCCTTAACTTCAACAACATCTTTTTCAACCTTTCTTTCCTTCAAAGGTCGTATTCCCTTCATTTCTTTTTCCGCTGCAGGTTGTTTCAGTTTTAATTCGGGTTTATTCACTTTTTTTCTGCGACGTCTTACACCATATGTTCCAAGAATAATTTTGCCTCTTCTGGTTTTTTTATCACCTTTTCCCATAATTTTCGGATTTGATTTGGTTCATTTCCCTTTACAGGGTGCCGGCAAAGTTAATAATATTCTTTATTCCTGATAAACTAATTCAAAAATGCACCTGTAAAAATCATTATACATCATAAAAAGTATCCCAAAATCCAGGTTATTGTATTTTAATATTTTGTCTTTCCAAAAAAAAATCAGACCTTTGACACTGTCTTAATAATTTATTTTTAATAATTGAATCATGAACATTTATGTAGGAAGTCTTAATTTCAAAATGACTGAATCAGACCTAAAAGAAAAATTTGAGGAGTATGGCGAAGTAACATCGGCAAAAATTATTTTTGATAAATACTCCGGTAAAAGCAAAGGATTTGGTTTCGTTGAAATGCCAAACGAAGCTGAGGCCAAGAAAGCGATTGAGGAGCTTAATGGCTCAGAAATACAGGGCAGAAAAATTATCGTTAACGAATCAATTGAAAGAACTGAAAGAAGAAGCAATTTCAGAGGTGGTGACAATAGCCGCCGTGGAGGAAATCCCAGAAGAGATAATTACAGGTAGGAATCAAAAAACAAAGCTATGAAGGGTACTGTTAAATGGTACGACAGGGTTAAAGGTTATGGATTTCTTCAGACTGAAGACAACAAAGACATCTTTGTACACCGATCGGGGCTTGAGGTTTCTCATACAAACCTTGAAGCAGGCCAGGCTGTTGAATTTGAAATTGAACAGAGAGAAAAAGGACCTGTAGCTGTCAAAGTAAGAAAAATTGAATGATCTTACCCGAGTTATTATCCCGGAGGCTGTAATAAATCTACAGCCTCTTTTTTTTATATTTATACGACATTACCTTATAACTGATTATATTTGATTTAAGTTTCTCTAAATAAGATCTGACATGCCGGTTAAGCTCAGACAAACGGTTAATAAATGATTATTCGAACCAATAAGCGAACCATGGCTGCCACACTTATAGTTTAAAGGTCATAAAAATCTCATTTCATGAATACGATAAATCTTTCAACCCTGTTATTGATATATATCATTCTTACTGTTAACTCATTAACATTTAATAATATGACACAAAAAGACAACTCGGTAAAAAAACCATCCGGAACTGAATGGATAATAAGTGATTTCGTTGAAAATCCGGGAAAAGGCATCACCATTCAAGGTAATCCGGAAATCATTAAATACAAAAATAAAAAGGCTGTCTCCTTTAATGGCACCGATGATGCTATTTTTCTTGACGAAATGCCTTTGACAGGCCTCGGACAGTTTACCGTCGAAATGATATTTAACCCATACAGCGGAGGTAACTTTGAACAACGCTTCCTTCACTGCGGGGAAATTAATGGCGACAGGCTTCTCCTTGAGCTGAGATCGAAACCTGAAGGCTGGTATTTTGATGCATTCATTAAGATAAAAGATCAGGGAACAACATTAATAGAACCGACACTTCTGCACCCATCCGATCAATGGTACCACGTTGCCTATGTGATCGACAATGGCAAACTGGAAACTTATGTCAACGGAAAAAAGGAGCTTGAAGGTACGGTTGCAATGAGCCCTGTTAACAGCGGACAAACTTCAATTGGAGTACGGCAGAACAAAGTCTCATGGTTCAGAGGGGCTATTTATAAGATAAGAATCACACCTGAGGTGGTCAGACCGGGTAAGTTTATGAGCCTCTGATCACAATACAATCAGACAAAATCTTTAATTATCTGAATTACCTCTTGATGAATTTATAATCTTAAAATCAAATTTCTGTAATATGAAGAAAATCAAATTCCGGATCTTAATTATATTCCTGGTCATATTAAATCATAATTTGTCAGGACAAAAAACTACTCTTGCACAGGAAGCTGAGAGAGCAATGCTTCGCGCAACCCGCTATATGGTTGAAAAAGTAAGTACCAACGGAGGATATGTCTGGTATTATATGCCTGATTTTTCCCGGAGGTGGGGTGAAATGGAAGCGTATAAAACAATGATCTGGATACAGAGCCCTGGTACTGTCAGTATGGGGCATCTCTTTATTGATGCCTACCGTGCAACAGGTGATGAGTATTATTATCAGGCTGCCGAAAAAGTTGCTTCAGCCATAGTTTGGGGCCAGAGCCCTGAGGGAGGATGGAATTATATTGTAGACTTTGCAGGTGACAGGTCGCTGAAGGAATGGTATAATACAATCGGGAAAAACGGATGGCGGCTTGAAGAATTCCAACATTATTACGGTAATTCAACTTTTGATGATGATGTAACGACCAATGCAGCATTGTTCCTTTTACGGATTTACCTCGAAAAACTTGATCCCGCGTGGAAACCGGCGCTTGACAAATCAATAAATTTCGTCAGTGAAAGCCAGTATCCGATAGGAGGCTGGCCTCAACGCTATCCTCTCAAAGAAGGCTTCATAAAAGAGGGTGGCGAAGACTACCCCTCATATCATACATTCAACGATGGTGTAATCGGTGAAAATGTAAATTTCCTTATCCAGTGCTATCTGACTTTAGGGGAAGAGAGGCTTCTTGATCCCATCAGAAGGGGAATGTATTTTTATATTATTTCCCAGGACAGCAGCGGCGGATGGGGACAACAACTAAATATGAACCTTGAAGCATCAGGTGCCAGGACCTATGAACCGAAAGCACTGCTTCCCCGTGCCACAGTTGAAAATGCCACATATCTGATGACATTTTACCGCTATACAGGCGACCGGAGATTTCTTGCCAGGATCCATGAGGCTATCAGCTGGCTCGAAAGAGTTAAACTGCCTGCAGAACAGACAGCGGGCGGAAAATATACACATTCCACATTTGTGGAACCAGGCACAAACAGGCCGATCTATGTCCACAGAACCGGTTCAAATGTAAAATACGGACGTTATTACCACGATTATAACGATGATAAACTTCTTGCTCACTACGGTGGAAAGACCAGGATAGACATTGATCGTCTGAAACAGGAATATAACAGGGTTAAGGCCCTTGCACCGGAGCAGGCTACAATAAATTCACCTTTGAAGGTTGAAAGCTTCAGTGGTGAAGGTACACCTCAGAGATTTTACCAGCTTAACAGGAGATATTTCTCCTTCCCTTCAGATGAAAAGCAGGTTAAAACTGTCATCAGTTCACTTGACAAAGAAGACCGTTGGCTTGCAAAACATGTTTCAATAAGCAATCCATACATAGGTGATGGGCAGAAAAAAGATCTTACAGATGAATTTGCATCAACAAATGTTGGCGATGAAACCGATACATCTCCCTACAGGGATAATTCTGACCAGGTTTATATTTCAACTTCTGAATATATAAGGAATATGAACATACTGATAAATTATCTGCAAACGGTCAGAAAGAAATAAAATAATGAGAATGAAGCATTCAAAATATTGTCTTTAATTCGAATTTCTGATAACCTATACCAGTTTCCAGGGGCTTCTGTATTGATAATGCATGAGCTTTGTGGCAGCACCGTCGGCATCATCAATAAATGTTTCTGTGGAAGGATCCCATTTAATTGTCTTTTTCAGTTCACATGCAATATTACCGAGTGTGCACAGGGTACAACTGCTGTGACCTGTTTCAACCGGCACAACCGGATC
>DNOQ01000254.1 GCA_003501665.1 Bacteroidales bacterium
GCCACTTCCTCATCTGTCTGGAAAATCCCTTCTGTGACATATCCCCAGATCTCACCAATCTTCTGTCCTACATAGTACTCCGAAAGAGCACCGGTTGGATTATCGTATTCGGTAATTTCAGACTGATTATCTGAAAGTGCGAGATTCAGCCCATATGTCCAGTTTTGTCTGAATTTATCCCGCCATGTAACGGAGAGTTCCCAACCTTTTGTTCTCAGGTCAGCGGCATTTGCATCAGGAGCACTGGTCCCAAGTATAGCAGGATATTCAACATTCATGAGCATATCTTTTGTATCTCTGATATAGGCATCAAATGTTAAATCGAGACGTTGTCTGAATAGTGAAATATCTATTCCGATATTTTGTGTAGCGACTTTCTCCCAGGTTAATGATGGACTTACCAGACCGGCAGCCGAAACATAAGGTATGAGACCTGCTGAAGACATCATATAAGGAGATGCCCCGATTCCCATTGTAGCAATATATGGGTAGTAATTGCTTCCCAGCAACTGGTTTCCCAGAACACCATAAGAGGCACGTAATTTCAGGTTACTGAGCCATGCGCTTGAAAAATCCATGAAAGGTTCCTCTGAAATCCTCCATCCAAGTGAAATTGACGGGAAGAATCCGAATCTGTCATTTGTAGGGAAACGCGATGTTCCATCGTAACGTCCGTTAACTTCAACAAGATATTTATTCCTATAAATGTAATTGATACGGTAAAAGGCACCACGCAGAGCTACATGTGATTTTCCTCCGAATGTTTGCTGTGTACCGGTAGTTGCATTCAGGTCAGTGATCAGAGGTGTGACCAGGCTTCTGGCCTGTGCCCTTATGTATGTATTTCTTCCCCATTCCTGGTTAAATCCGATCATGGCTTTCAGATAATGGTTGGTAAACTTATCCAGTATATATTCTGCATAAGAATTTATAACAAAATATGTATTATAGTTAACCTGATTGTCAATCCAGTCATCACCACTATATCCATAATCGATCAGATTTGCTTCCTGGAGGTTTTGTGTTCTGATAACCTCAACTTTTGATGCCACATCCTGAAAATTTCTGAAATAGACTTGTGCCGAAAAATCGCTTTTGATACTAAAACCCTTGACAGGTGATAATGTTATTCCCTGGGTAAACCAGGTATCATATGTATTAAAGGTTGTCCTTCCGCCTTCTTCGAGATAGGGAAAGAAATTTGTTCCACCGAAATGTCTTCCGATATAAGGGGCAAACTGGTCATGGTCACCCGGTGTTAAATAGTATTCCAGATCAGGGAATTTTAGCGGCTCAATCGGTTTCTTTCTTGCAGAGGTATTAATATTAACATCCCAGTTGTAAAAATGAGGTTTATCACTGACCTGCCCGTTAAAGACGATCTTTTCATCCAGACTAAGCCATTTATTAACTTTAAAATCGGCCTTCATAAGAACATTATACCTTTTATATTTCTCATTTTTCTCTTTGTTTTTCAGATAGCCATCTTTATTAATATATCCGAAAGAGACATAATATGATGTTTTTTCTGTGGCTCCCGAAATTGAAAGATCATATTTATTCTGAGGTGCATAGTCAGTGATAAGCTTGTTATGGTAATCGTTATAACCATAATACCGGAGTGTGCCGTTATATACTTTCCATGCATTTGCTTCTGTAGGATTTTCACTGTATGCCTTGGTCCCGGCAACGTAATCATCATCATACGAAGGGGCACCATTTGTTCTGATATTTGCTTCATTCCAGGCCATAACAAAATCGTAAGGATCACTAACCGGATCAATAAGATAAATTGGTACAGATATTGACTGTTCGGTACCCAGGGTTACATCCACCTTACCGGATTTTCCTCTCTTGGTTTCTACCAGGATCACACCAAAAGCTGCCCTTGCACCATAGACTGCTGCTGCTGAAGCATCTTTCAGCACATTAACGCTTTGGATGTCATTAGGGTTCAGCCTTTCAAGATCCATAGGCACACCATCAACCAGAACCAGGGGTGATCCTCCGTTAATGGATTCATAGCCTCTTATATTATAATCAGCTGAAGTAGTTGGATCACCATTCCTTATATTTATATTCAGGTTCGGAATAACCCCCTGTAATCCGTGCCCCACTGATGCAATTGGTCGTGCTTCAAGTCTTTCGGCAGTAGCCACACTCACCGAGCCCGTGAGGTTAACTTTACGCTGAGTTCCATATCCTACAACCACAACCTCATCAAGACCTGTCAGTTCAGCCGTAAGTGCAACATTAACTACCGTCCTACCCGCAACAGCGACTTCCTGAGTAACATACCCGATAAATGAGAAGACCAGAGTAGCATTCGGATCAACAGCAGCAGGAATATTATATTTACCATTTAAATCCGAAATAGCCCCAAGGCTGGTACCCTTAACCTGTATATTGACTCCAACCATAGCTTCTCCGCTTGAAGCATCTGTTACAGTACCGGAAACACTGGTTCTTTGCTGGTCACTTTTAATAACCTCCGGCAGAGTTCCGGAAAAAGAGATAGCTTTCCCTGGTTCCAACGAAAATGCAGGTATTGCCAGAACCCAGAAAAAAAGAATTAATACAATTTTCACAGGTCTGCTAAATCCGTGAAAATTCACACACGGCTTCAGGAGCCGTAAGGATCTGAGTGATTTTTCCATAAGATAAACTGTTTAGGTTAATTAATAATTGATCTATTATAAAATGGAAATTTGCCTAGCCACTACAGACAGGAATATAAGGATGGGAAATCTTCCTTATGCAAAATTTTTTCTTCAGAATTATTCTAAAGCACATGTGTAACAAAATATCTGCCGGGCAGTAAGATCAGGGTGCTAAAATTAATAGCAGGTTTATTCATAATGCCTTAGTCAAATTTAAACAATTTCTTATATTTTCAACTAAAAATGTTAAAATTATTTAAAAATTGTTAAAAATTCCTATTTATTTACAATGTGCATATTATGCCAGTCGCATCAACACGCTAAAGCTGGCATTAACTTATAAGCTGATTCCGGGGAAGAGATTTAACTTAAAAAATTATTCCGGCAGATCATATCCTATAACTCTGGATATTCCACCGTATTTAACCTTTAAACGAATCTTTGAAGCCTCCGGCTTAGGTTTTCCCTGGAGCTTAACCTTTATCTCCGGATCAGACCCGGTATACGGAGCAACAACTGTGATAAATCTTACATTCTGATCTTTGGTCAACTTTTTAATATTATAACAAAAGGCCGGTCTTGGTTCTTTTACTGTATACCGGAAAGAAACCTGACCTTCCTCTTTATTAATGGTCATCTCCTTTTGTTTCTTTGCCTGAACCAGTACATTCCAGCCATCAGAAAAATCAGAATGAACCGAGAATCGTTCATTTTTGAAAACCGCTTTCCCCGGAGCAAGCTGGAAGTGCAGATCCACATCACCGGTGGCTTTACCAAGAGCTTCATCCACAATGACAAAAAATTTCTTATCTATAAACATTACTGCGCGACGGTGAGTCATGTCAGGATATCCTGCATTTTCCACTACCAGGATATCAAGATTGTCCCCCGGTTCCCATAACAGTAATTTCGGTGCATATTTTGAATTCTCCCCGTTAAGTGTAAGTGTCTGATGGACTTTTGTCTGGCGGAACCATTTACGACCTTCCGGATCACCGCTATAGATATAACTACCGGCATCAGGCATCAGATCACGGCCTCCCGCATAAAGCGCGAAGGTACCATTATCAGGCTGACAGTGCCCGCCTCCATCCGGACCGCATTTAAGAACAAGACAGATTGCATCTTTGTCCCATCCGCTCCTCATGGAATAAAATCCACTGTATGGATATGCCCAGGCTGTTGAATCAGGTATAACTCCTTCACGGCCTTCAGAGGCAACATATAGAAAATCTTTTCTGTCAAACATAGTTGCCCATTCCCTGAGCCGCTCATAATATTGCCCTGGTTTACCCGTCCATGAATCTCCAAATTGTGTTGAAGTACCATCAGGGAATGTCAGCTTCATGGGGACTTCACACATTTTTTCAACTACTTTGAGGTAACTATCCGGAAATTCATCGTTAATACCGTTCATCCGGGCCAGATTCGGCGTACGCAGGAACCAGTTTATGCAACCGATATGATAACCGATAGCCAGTTCGCGCTGGTAACCATCAGGATATACCTGGATATTTATTTCCGCATTCAAACGCCTGAAAGCTTCCTCCCTCCATTTGCCGGAATCTTTGAATTCGGGAAATGTTACGGCAATGAAAGCCAGACCCTCTGCCTCCATCAGGCCCCAGTTGCTCCCTGTACGGTATTGTGTCATCAGATAAGTGGCATGGTCATAACAACTGTTCAGAAAGGCAACAAGCACTTCGGGAGTAAAATGAGGTGAACCGATGAAATGCTGATAAAGGCCCGTCCAGCTTTGTCCCCTGATACCGGCTTCAATGGACCTCCAGGCATAAGCATGTTTCCCGTCGTTCGGATTCTTTTTCGTCCAGTCAATCAGCTGATTACACCATTCCTCAGCATATTTTTCATCTCCCGTGTGCATATAAGCTTTTGCCATGGCGTCCCAGAAATACATCCTGTTAAGCTGCCAGACCCATTCATTATCAGGTACGGGGCGCATACCCCAATTGATATCATCTCCGCAGAAAACAGGGGGATAAGCACTCTGTCCGATAAAAATATGCTTCAAAGCATTATCTGCCATTTTAATATCATCATCAGTGGCAGCCTTACCGCGCATTTCTGAGGCTGAGAGCTTTCCGGCAGGGTGCTTTATTGAAGAGCGTGACTTGTAAAATCTCATCAATTGAGACGCTGTTATTGAAGGATTGCCATAGGATCTCCTTACCGTCCCGAGCTCAGGTCTGTCAAGATTGAGCCGCGACAACAGCTTGTAAAGGTCAACGGATCTTACCTTGTTTTCCTGAGTGCCATCTGCAGGCATCAGGTTTACAGACACTATGAATAATAAAATGATCAGCGACATTATCTTCTTCATACCTTTCACATATAACTGATATGCAAGTTATTAATTTCCGAAAAAACTATCCAGCCAGAAATTATATTCTTCATTTCTTAGGTGAATCCGTTTCTGTCCGCCCCAGCCATGTCTGACATTGGGATAAAGCATAAACCTGAATCTCTTTCCCTCATCCTGAAGTTTTGATATAAGTTGAATGGAATTCTGCATGTGGACATTGTCATCCATATCGCCATGAGTAAGATAGAGATTCCCCTTATAATTCTTTACAAATGTAAGAGCCGACCCTTCCCGATATCCTTCCGGATTATCCTCCGGTGTATCCATAAACCGTTCAGTATAGATATTATCATAGAGCCGGTAATCGGTAACTGATGAACCTGCAAAACCATGTGTCCAGTACTCAGCTCCTTTTGTAAGTGCAAGACAGGTCATATAACCTCCGTATGAACTTCCGGTTATTCCCATTCTGGAGGGATCCACAAACGGCTTTTTTATCAACCACTTAACTGCATCGGTATAATCAAGTACCTCCCATTTTCCGAGACTCCTGTGAAGGTAATCGAGACCCTTCCTGCCAAAATGACCCGACCCCCTGTGATCAACGGTGAAAGTGATTATATCATTCTGTGCATACCACGAAGGAAGATTTTCCTGCCAGCGGTTATGGACATTTCTGGAGTCAGGCCCGCCGTAAATGGTAAAAACAACGGGATATTTCTTTGAAGGATTGAAATTAAGAGGGTATGTAATTACGGCCGGCATAATAAATCTTCCGTCCGAAGTCGGGATCTTAACCAATTCGGATCTGGCATTTTTCACCGGGTCATATACCGGATTATCGAATTTATGTATTTCCCTTAACAACCTGGCTCTTCTGTCGTATGCAATTATTGATCCCGGATCTGAAAGGCTGCTCCATGTATCAATATAATAACTCCCCTTCGGTGAAATATTTACAGAATGGCTCCCTTCACCTTTGGTAAGCTGAAGCAGGTTCCTGCCGTCAAGATCAACCCTGAAAGCATGAATATCGGTAGATTCGGGTCCGGTTGCAATGAAAAAAATCATGTTACTATCCTCATCAACCCGGCTTATAGAATTTA
Organism: Bacteroidales bacterium; assembly: GCA_003501665.1. Lineage (GTDB taxonomy): Bacteria > Bacteroidota > Bacteroidia > Bacteroidales > VadinHA17 > LD21. Next base: position 6,090 of record DNOQ01000254.1, read on the forward strand.
CCCTGAAGTCGAAATTTGTCAGCTGAACTTTAAGTAAACCATTCCAGTCATAATAATAAAGGTTTTCCCAGTCGTTCTTAAAACTCCTGATAATAAATCCGGAACCGTTTTTTAATACATAAATATCTTCTCTGAATTCAACCCATGTTCTCCTCGATTCATTATAGATCTCTTTATAATCACCTGTTGCGGGGTTTGCAAGAATTATCTTAAAATCATTCTGATCCCTGTTCACCACCTGAACTGCCAGATTTCTGCTGTCGGGGGTCCAGAATGGCCATGCAATGTACTGATCAACAGAATAATCTGTCTTAACCCAAACCGTTTTTAAAGAAGCAATATCAGCAATTCCCATTTTTACTTTCGGATTAGGATCCCCTGCCTTCGGGTATGGAACCTGTTCCAGCTTTCCGTGTATACCATCATCTTCATCAAGTCTGTTCAGGGTGAACAGGGGAACCTCGCTTTCGTCAGTCCTGAGAAAGGCAATTTTTGTCCCGTCGGGCGACCACCAGAATGCTGCATAACGGCTTGCCCTGCCAAGTATCTCCTCCATATAAACCCAGGAAGCATAACCGTTATAGATCCTGTCTGAAGCATCATAAGTAAGCCTGATTTCCTCATAATTGACAAGATCATACACATACAGATCTTTGTCCCTGGTATAAGCAATTTTAGTCGCATCATCGGAAAATCTGACATTAACTTCCGGAGAATTATCATTAGTGATCCTCCGGAGCTCCCTGTCCCCTTTTTTGAAATAGTACAGATCATTATCCAGCGTTTTGATCAGGCTGTTGTTATCAGGACCGATTATATCATCCGGACCCATTTCCACATCCGGAGGAAGGAATTCCAGCAGAATTTCACGCTCTGTTTTTGGAACTGATACAACTCTGGTTCTTCCGGTTTTAATGTCAACATTCTGAATTACCGGCTTTAAGTCGCTGTCCAGAGTTCTGACCATGTAATGTGTATCATCTGTCCATCCAATAACCGCCACCTGGGTCTGACCTCTTCCGGACATCTGTGCATCTGCATGATTATTAAAAATAAATAATGATATATGCAGGATAATGAATAATCCTGTTAAAACTTTTCTGTTCATGTTTATGATTGATATGTGTAATTTAAGTTGCCTGAGCGGTAAAAATAAAAATTATGTTCAGGTGTTTATTATATCCTGATCAGTTTTTTAAACATAATAATTTACATTAAATTCGGTGAACTAATTTACCTGCAAAATAATATTTTAGTTCCTTGAATAACACTAAAATAATTCCACTGACATCAAATTTCATTATTCAAAACAACATAGAGCTGTGTTAATTTTTTAACATTGTTATTTTTATAACAATAAATATATTAATTTTGCACACTGATCAATACATAGTGTTGTGCCGTTAAGATTAAAAAGTTATAATTCAATAAAATATGCCTAAGATCAAATCTCCAGCCGAACTAAGTAAGCACAAAACAGAGGTCCTTGAAAGGATATATGGAAAGGAAAAAATACGGATCAGGGTCCACATGGGTACAAGTGGGCAGGCATCCGGAGCAAAAACAATCTATAATTTTTTCAGGCAGGAGCTTGAAAAAAGGAACATTGAAGCAACCGTAATAAGTTCGGGTGATATGGGTTATAGTTTTGCCGAACCCACTGTCGAGGTAAAGCTTCCGAATGAAGAACCGATAGTTTTCGGGTATGTTGACAAGCTTAAAGCTGATGAAATAATTGAAAAATATATAAAGAACGGAGAGCTTATTGACGGGATCCTTCCTGCCAATTACCGGTCAATTTAATTAAACCATTCACGGAGGAATAATCATGGCAAAAGAGAAAATGCAGATTATGGTATGCGGAGGAACCGGTTGTTCTGGCAGTCAGGGTGAAGCATTACTTGATAATTTGAATCTTGAACTTGAGGCAAATGCCCTCGAGAATGATATTCATGTTGTAAAAGCCGGTTGTTTTGGTCTCTGCAGTACAGGACCCAATATTAAGATAATTCCCGGCAATGTTATTTATACCGGTGTAAAACCTGATGATGCAAAAGAGATTGTCAGTGAACATATTATGAAGGGCAGGCCGGTAGAAAGGCTGCTATTTACCGATCCTCTTACAAAAAAGAAGCTTACGACAGAAAAGGAATTATCTCCCTTCCGGAAGCAGCTCAGGTTAGTTTTACGGAACTGCGGGGTTATTGATCCCGGGAATATTGATGATGCAATTGCTCACGATGCTTACGCGGCCCTGAGTATGGCGCTAACCGAGATGAAGCCTGCTGATGTGATAAAGATCATCAAAGATTCAGGTTTACGAGGAAGAGGAGGAGGTGGTTTTTCAACGGGTCTTAAATGGGAGATAGCCGCTAAAAATAAATCGGACGAGAAATATGTAGTCTGCAATGCCGATGAGGGAGACCCCGGGGCATTTATGGACAGATCAGTCCTTGAAGGAGATCCTCATGCTGTTCTTGAAGCAATGGCTATCTGCGGTTATGCAATTAAAGCCGCAAAAGGTCTTATTTATATCCGTGCCGAATACCCTCTGGCAGTTGCACGTCTGAAAACAGCAATAGAGCAGGCGCGGGAATATGGTCTGCTCGGAAAGGATATAATGGGTAGCGGATTTAATTTCGATATTGAGATCAGATACGGTGCAGGTGCATTTGTCTGCGGTGAAGAGACTGCACTTATCCATTCAATGGAAGGACTTCGGGGAGAACCTACAGTAAAGCCTCCTTTTCCGGCTGAATCCGGATACAGAAACAAACCAACAAATGTTAACAATGTTGAGACATTCGCCTGTATATCACCTATTATATTAAAAGGTGCAGAGTGGTTCAGCAGCATAGGGACACAGAAATCAAAAGGAACAAAAGTATTTGCACTTGCCGGAAAAATAAACAATGTTGGCCTTATTGAGGTCCCGATGGGAACGACTCTTCGTGAAGTAGTTTATGATATCGGCGGAGGAATAAGAAATGGCAGAAAATTCAAGGCAGCCCAGACGGGAGGTCCTTCGGGCGGTTGTCTCACCGAAAAACATCTTGATACTCCGATAGATTTTGATAACCTTATTGAGGCAGGCTCAATGATGGGATCCGGCGGACTGATTGTCATGGATGAAGATGATTGTATGGTTTCCGTAGCTAAATTTTTCCTCGATTTCACGGTGGAGGAATCGTGTGGAAAGTGTGCACCGTGCCGCATTGGCAATAAACGGCTTTATGAACTCCTCGATCATATTACAAAAGGGAAAGGCACTCCGGCAGATCTCGACCGCCTGAAAAACATGTGTCTGGTCATAAAAGATACATCTCTTTGCGGGCTTGGTCAAAGTTCGCCAAACCCTGTACTTTCGACACTTGAGAATTTCAAGGATGAGTATGATTCTCATGTGACCGCAAAAAAATGTCCGGCGGGTCACTGCAAAGACCTTATGGAATACTTTATAATATCCGCCAATTGTGTAGGATGTACCGCGTGTGCAAGAGTATGCCCTGTTGGTGCAATAACCGGTGAACGTAAAGAACCTCATGTTATCAACCCGGCTATCTGTATCAAATGTGGAGCATGTAAGGAGAAATGTAAATTTGACGCGATCATTATTCAGTAATAAAAGAATTACCCCGAAATGGAAAAAGTAAAGCTTACAATAGATAACAAACCAATTGAGATCCCGAAAGGTACAACAATAAACAAAGCAGCCAGGCAGCTGGGAATTGAGATCCCGACACTCTGCTACATGCAGCTTCACGATCTCAATATAGAGAACAAACCTGCCGGATGCCGTATCTGTGTTGTTGAGGTTCAGGACAGGCGTAATCTTGCTCCTTCATGTGCAACCAATTGCGAAGAAGGTATGGTGATAAAGACCCATTCCACCAGGGTTCTTAATGCCCGCCGGACAGTTATGGAATTCATACTTTCGGATCATCCGAAGGATTGTCTTATTTGTCCCAAATCAGGCAACTGCGAGCTTCAGACAATGGCCCATCAGCTGGGAATAAGGGAGATTCCAGGTGAAGAAATAGCATCGACTTCGACCTATCGTAAAGACACATCTCCTTCAATAATAAGGGATCTGGACAAGTGTATACTATGCCGGAGGTGTGAAATGATGTGCAATACTGTTCAGACAGTAGGTGCATTATCGGCAATTAACAGAGGGTTTATGGCAACTGTTGCTCCGGCATTTGAGCAGAATCTTGAACACTCAACATGTACATACTGCGGTCAGTGTGTCGCTGTATGTCCAACCGGTGCTCTTACCGAAGTGGATCATACCCCCGATGTTCTTCGTGCACTTGCCGATCCTGCGAAGACAGTTATCGTTCAGACAGCTCCTGCAGTCAGAGCAGCTCTGGGAGAACTATTCGGGATGGAACCGGGGACATTGGTTACGGGAAAAATGGTAACTGCATTGAGAGAATTGGGATTTGATTATGTTTTCGACACTGATTTTGCCGCAGATCTTACAATAATGGAGGAAGGCACTGAACTTCTTGACCGTCTGAAAAGGCATCTTAACGGCGACAGGAGTGCCAGACTCCCGATACTGACTTCCTGCTGCCCGGGATGGGTAAACTTCTTTGAAGAGTATTATCCCGATCTCAAAGATATTCCTTCAACCGCAAAATCACCACAGCAGATGTTCGGTGCAATTGCCAAAACATATTTTGCCGATAAAATAAATGTCAGCAGGAAAGACCTTGTTGTTGTCTCAATAATGCCTTGTCTTGCAAAAAAATATGAATGCCAGAGAGAAGAATTTTCTTCAGACGGAAACAGGGATGTCGATTTCTCCATTTCGACCCGGGAGCTCGCTGCTTTCATAAAACAGGCTAATATAGATCTCAATAACCTCAAAAATGGCGAATTTGATGCACCCCTTGGTGAATCAACCGGTGCCGGTGTAATCTTCGGTGCGACAGGAGGAGTGATTGAAGCTGCCTGCAGAACAGCTTATGAGATATTTACAGGCAAAAAACTTGAGCGTATCGACTTCACCGAATTAAGAGGTCTTGAAGGTGTTCGCGCTGCAACAATCGATTTTGACGGACTGCCGCTCAATATCGGTATAGCACACGGGCTTGGAAATGCAAGAAATCTTCTCGATGAAGTAAGATCGGGCAGATCACAATTCCACGCGATAGAAGTGATGGCCTGCCCCGGCGGGTGTATAGGTGGTGGTGGACAACCTCTGCACCACGGCAACTCTGAGATTATAAAAGCAAGAGCCGCGGCACTATACAACGAGGACCGTGGCAAACCGCTGAGAAAATCTCACCAGAATCCTTTCATTATAAAACTTTATGAAGAATTTCTTGGTAAACCAAACAGCGAAAAAGCACATCACCTGCTTCATACAAAATATTTCGATAAAAAGAAAAAAATAATTGTAAAACAATAAGTTATTCATTCGATCCAATATAACATTTAACGCCATGTCAAGCATCAAAATAGAATTAAGACAGGAAGATGTAAACAAAATAAAGGAAATTTGCAGCTCTTTCAGAAACGATCCTCAGGAATTAATAAATGTGCTGCACAAATGCCAGGAACATTTCGGATATCTCCCTGCTGAAATACAGGAAGTGATTTCCGATGAGCTTGAAGTACCTTTAGCAAAGGTTTATGGGGTTGTTACCTTTTATTCATTTTTTACAATGACCCCTAAAGGAAAACACCCTGTCAGCATCTGTATGGGAACTGCCTGCTATGTCCGTGGAGCCGAAAAAGTCATGGATGAGTTTAAAAAGGAACTGGGACTTCAGGTAGGCCAAACCACAAAAGATGGCAAATTCTCACTTTCAAGCCTGAGATGTGTCGGTGCCTGTGGACTGGCCCCTGTTGTTATGATCGGTGATAAAACTTACGGCCGGGTGGCACCGGATGATGTAAGAAATATCCTTAAAGAATACGAATAACAAGCCGGAAATTTTTGCGGCCTGATTGTTGCAGTATTAATCATGACGATATCCTGGTGATATTTTGTCATGATTTATTTTTTAAACGGCAACTGATGGATATCAGAAAGATCATACTGCAACATAAAAAGGTCTGTTCTCTTGTTTCAGAAAAGAAAATCAAGCATAGTCTCGATATTCTTGCAGATATGCTTAAATTAACTTCATCCGGCTATCTTCGCGATGAGTATGAAAATATGGTACTGACCTACAGGAACATGCTTGCATATACTATTGAGGGTATAAATGATCCTGAAAGGAACAAAATATACATTAAGCTTATCCAGTCAATCCTTGAATTATCCGACCAGGTGAAACAGGACATATTGTCACATAATTCCGGATGGAATACCTACTGGATCAAACAACAGACAGAGAAAGAACATAAGCTGACAGGAAGGACAATCATTGAGAAGGTTGATGATCTTATGTTTAAATCGGAACTCGATGAATGGCTCAAACTGAGTAATGAGATAAATCCTGATCCCGAATCGGAGATTTCCCTTAAGCATAAGCAACTTATAAGGAATATTTTCAACCATCTCTGGCTGACTGATTATTATGGTGAGGCTGAGGATAGTCTGATAAATATAATATTGAATTCAGGAAAATTCAGGTGGTATGAATCGAGCATATTCACCACAGCCATTACCCTCAGCTCATTCCGGGTATGGCAGACAGAGAAGCTGCTCAATCTGATAAAAATCTACAAATCGGGGCAGGAGCAGGTCATGGAAAGAGCCCTGTCGGGTCTGATCCTTAACCTTCATTACTATAACGGCAGGGTAATGTTATATCCCGAGGTGACAGATGCTGTTTCAAGTCTGGCAGGTTCCCCAAGGTTCAGGGAGCGCTGCAGGATAATAGTACTGCAGACCATCAGATCGCGCGAAACTGAAAAACTGAGCCGCAGACTTCATGAAGAAATTCTACCTCAGGTTGCAAAGCTAAGGCCAAGAATAGAAGAAAAACTTGATCTTGAAAACATTCTTCCTACTGATAAAAATGAAGGTAAAAATCCCGACTGGTCAGCTATGTTCAGCGATTCTGACGAGATATTCAGGACCATGGAAGAGCTTACAAACCTTCAGATGGAAGGAGCTGATGTTTACATGTCAGCTTTTGCCAATCTGAAGAATTTTGATTTTTTCAGGGACATACAGAACTGGTTCATGCCATTCCATCCCGACCATGAGGTTGTGGAGGAGATCTTTAATGATGATGTTCTTGGTCCAGGTACGAACGAACTGGCTGAAGCAATGTATCAGACACCTTTTATCTGTAATTCCGATAAATTTTCCCTTATACTCAACCTGAAATTTTTACCCCGAAGCCAGAAGAGTATGATGCTGAAAGTCTTCCACATGGAACTGGAGGGACTTCAGCAGTTAAATAATGAAGATTCGGTAACTGATCCGGATAAAAAATTCCGTACTAATATTACCCAGTACCTGCAGGATATTTACAGGTTTTTCAAATTATCTCCGTACAGGAAAGAGTTTGAAGATATTTTTACGGGCAGGCTTGATGTTTACAACTCACATTTCTTTCACCTGGCGTGTGATGCTGAAGAGGCACAGACGGGTCTGGCCGATTATTTTTTCAGCAAAGATTTTTATGAAGATGCGCTTACTTTATATCTGCGGATGATAAAAGTTAAGCCTGGTGATATACAGCTTTACGAAAAAACAGGGTATTGTCATCAGGAGAATGGGGATTATGAAGAGGCTCTGAGATACTATAAAAGGGCTGAACTTATTGAGAGGAAGGCGTGGACGATAAAGAAAACAGGATTATGTCTGCGACGGCTGGGAAGGAATGAGGAAGCACTTGATTATTATCTGCAGGCAGGAGATATGGAACCCGATAACATGCATACCATTATGATGACCGGCCATTGTTATCTCGATCTTAAACAGTATGATGAAGCTCTGAAATATTATTTCAGGATTGAATACAAAGATCCGGGAAATCTCAAAATATTACGTCCCATTGCATATTGTTATTTAGCCCTTGGGAGGTTTGAAGATTCGGAAAAATACTATGATCGTCTTTCAGAAGGAAGGCTTAATGCTCATGATCTGATAAATATGGGTCATCTGGCTCTCTGCCGGGGTCAAAAGAAAGAAGCTGTTGAGTTTTACCGGCGAAGCATTGTATCGGGTGAAATAACCAGGGAAAAATTCATGGCAATTTTTGCAGAAGATCACGATCAGCTTGTTTCACTGGGCGTCAATGCCGACGATCTTCCTATCCTGCTTGATTATCTTCTTTTTATTATCGGCTGATTGTAGTTGTATCAGGCGAAAGAGTATCGCGTCTGGCCCCCCGGTATGATGGTCGTTCTCCCATCGGCTGCATACGGCGCCCGTCAAAAAATGATCCGGGCCTTCTCTCTCCGGGTCTCATTCCGGCCCGGCCGGTGGAATCATTCCTGTGTTTTTTTCCCTCCCGTATCATTTTTTCGCGGCGCTCATCCATCTCTTTAAGTCTTGCAAGCTGTTCTTTTGTAAGCCTGGCATCAAGCTCTTTTCTGAGGGCTTTCATATTTGAATCTGCTTCTTTTCTGAAATTCTCCTGCAATTCACCATTTATCCTGGCATATTTCGTAAGGATCTTGTCTATTTCAGCTTTCTGCTTTTCATCGGGCTGAATAATATTATAGAATCCTTCCCTGAACCTCTCTTCAGAAAAAAATACCCGTACGGGTTTAAGTCTGTTGAACCGGATCTGTGCCGATGTCAGCATTCCAAGAACAAATCCGATCACAAGTGTCAGTATAACAATAATTATTGGTTTCGCTTTCATTCAGATCAGAATTAGTTATCTGTAAAAAGGCATACAATACTCTCATCATAGGTATCACCTATACCAAGAAATGAGTTAATTGAAAGAGATCCTTCCATCAGGAATATGGATATCAGAAGCAACAGAATGGCAGCTACTCCTGTAAGTGCAACCCGATAGAAGGCAGAATTCAGTTTTCTGACAAATTCAATTTCACGGTTAAATGCCAGTTCGGCCCCAAATATTTTATCCAGGACCCTGTCGGTAAATTTCCCGTTGAAATCATATGATACTCCCGAATCCTCAATCTGCCTGGCAAGAGTACCGGCATCAGTTCCCGGGTCGAGTGAACTGATAATCAATAATTTTATTTCCGGACGTTTCATAATACCTACAGTTTCACAATAATTTCTCTTATTTGTTCCTGTGCTCTTGACAGCCTTGAAAGAACTGTTCCCAAAGGCAGATCAAGTATTTCTGCCGTCTCTTTCGTTGAATAACCCTGAAGCATCCTCATTGTAACAATAATTCTGAATTTGGGATCCAGGCTCATCAGAGCTTTGTTCACTATTTCTTTTGCATCACGTTTTTCTTCGTGGCCCTCATCCGCGACATCAAACTCATATATATCATCATTCTCTTTCTGAATAAAGAGTGAAGAGAATCGTTTTCTTCTTTTTATTTCATTCAGGGTAAGGTTTACTGCTATCTTCTGGATATATGTTGCCAGTTTTGCATCTCCCCTGAATTCAGACAGTGAATGATAAAGTTTAACAAACACTTCCTGACCTATGTCTTCAGCAAAAACTGTGTCTCCCAGCATCCCTTTAACAGTACGGGCAACCATCTTCCGGTATCTGTTTACAATCTCACCAAATGCCAGCCTGTCACCGTTAATTGATGCCTGTATAAGTTCAGACTCGTCAGCTTTGCTGTACGATCCTTTCATCTTTATCCTTCTTATAGACAATATTACGGGAAATATTATTCCCGATTGTTAATTTTTATTAACATTAGTTTAAACTATGGTACCTGCAGGCAGTGGATTTTATCTTTAACGATACTGATTTTCATCAGATTCCAGGATTACCTCATAGTTTTTTGTATACCTCACCCGGTACAGTTTATAATTTTCAAATCCATCATCTGGTCTCTTTCTTCTGAAATCAAATTCCGTGTGTAAAAGGTCCGGATTATGTATTTCAGGATGTACAAGGAAATCCTTTCCATGAATAGCCAGACCACTTAAAAAATAATAAATAATGTCATATCCGATCCAGGCATAGCTCATTTCAGAGGGTTCGGTCAGGAACTTAATCCTGAAGTCGCTGGTGAATTGTCTTACATCTCCTGCAGAATAATCTATCCATAATGGTGAGAAAATAAGTATGTCGAGTTCGAAAATAAATTTAGGGTCCAGATTATCAAGTCCCCGGATAGATGGATACCCGAAGACTCTCACAGGAAACTTTTTCGATAGTGAGTGAATCTCCTGCAGGGTTTCACTTATAACAGGATCTTCCTCGGATGCTATAATTATCAGATTTTCCGATCTGGCAGATAATGCTTGTCCCAGCCTGTTTATCGAATCGTTATTAAAGGCCGACCTGTTGTAAAAGATAAACTCTCTGAATTTTATTTCGCTTAAAGGAATCCTGTTGCTAAGTTCTGCAATGATCTTATCCCTGAATTTTCTTACATCCTTATCAGTCCCCTCAGTATCGGAATGAATAAATACAAAATTATCAAGATAATAATCGCTGATTTCCCTGGCTATCGCATCCTGGGCAACCTCCGGCGACGCATTGGCAAGAAAAAGTAACGGATTGTTCACCAGGGCGGAATTATTCATCAGCCGCACCGGTGAAACCACAGGTATGTCATATTTCCGGGCATATTCTGTTACAATGGCAAGGTTCCTTGAGTAAACCGGTCCGATTATCAGATCCATCCCTGCAAGCTGGCCCCGGTTTATCAGCCTGGTAACTGCTACAGTGTCACTCTTGATATCGAATGTATGAAGTCTGACATTCATACCCACGGAGCGCAGGGTGTCAACAGCGAGTAGTATACCCTGATACATTTCTACAAATCCTGCACTCCGGTAATATATCCAGTCTTCAACACGTCTGACCGGCCTGTAAACCAATCTGCCCTTTACATATCGTGATGAATCTATTTCAGTTCTGACTGCATTCTCCTCAAGATAGAAAGGAAGCAGTACAGCAACATTAAATGTGCCTCTCAGGTTACTTACCATGGTATAGCCTTCAGGTTTTGGCAATACAATAACACTATCGGTAACCCGTATCTGTACACTATCAGCTTCAATAAGTTCAGCTTCAGCAACAGGTTTGATTTCCCGTACAGGTATTCTCAGATAATCACCAACCTGCGGAAACCTTATATTTCTGTTTTCACGTCTCAGCTCCCTGATTGAAATACCGTATTTTTCGGCAATGGATGCCAGTGATTCTCCTCTCTCAACTTTATGAAAAATATATTTTGCATCCTTAACGTCAAATTCTTTCTTTTCAGTCATAAAATCTCTCCGGGGAACAGCTATTTCCGTATTGACAGATAGTCGTGATATCTCAATGCCCGGATTCGCGTTTACAATATCATCTTCCGAAACACCATACAGTTTGGATAAAGCATATACAGTCTGGCCCGGCTGAAGCCTGTGATATAAAAACCTCGATTCATCACGGGGTAACTGAGGCTGGCCAGGCGGGGCGGTTGTAACCGCCGGGATTTCCCTCACGGGTATTCTCAGTGATTGCCCCTCCTTCAGACCATATACGGCAGGAGGATTCTCCTTATTGAGCTCCTCAACAGTGATATTGTATGCTCTCGAAATTGAATATGCTGTCTCGCCTTTCCTGACCAGATGAATGTAATAAGGAACACCCGAAATAATTACTTTATCCTTTGATTTTTCAATTACAACCTGAGCTCCGGAATCGTATTCAATTGTAATAATAAGAATGACTGACACCAGAAAAAACCTGAAACAAGATTTAAGAATCATCATAATAGTGTTATAATGTTATCAGGAAATTCCTGCAATTTGTTCCTATTCTTTCCGTCACGTCCGAAATATCTGTCTTTATAAACTTCTCACCTGTTATCTTCTCATAAAGTTCTATATATCTTTCCGATATTTCATTAACAAAATCATCTGTCATCGCCGGCACATTCTGCCCCTTCTGTCCGCTGAATCCGTTATCCATAAGCCATTCCCGAACAAATTCTTTTGACAACTGTTTCTGGGGCAGACCTTTATCAAACAGTTCCCGGTAGCCTTCCGAATAGAAATATCTTGAAGAATCAGGGGTATTAATTTCATCAATCAGAAAGATCTTTCCATCTTTTTTTCCAAATTCATATTTTGTGTCAACAAGGATCAGTCCGCGTTCAAGAGCAATTTCATATGCCCTGAGGAACAGTTCCATGGAATATTTCTCAATCAGGGCATACTCATCTTCGGGTATAAGTTCTTTACTAATGATTTCTTCGCGTGAAATATCCTGGTCATGATGCCCCCGCTCAGCTTTGGTTGTTGGAGTGATAAGCGGAACGGGAAATTTCTGATGTTCTTTCATTCCGTCGGGTAATGGAATACCGCAGATGTGTCTTTCTCCGGCTTTATAAGTCCGCCACGAACTTCCTGTAAGATATGCACGTACGATAAATTCCACCGGATAAGGTTTGCAGATATGGCCAACAGTCACTGAAGGATCGGGAGTGGCAATTTTCCAGTTCGGGACAATGTCGGCAGTAGCGTCAAGAAATTTTGCAGCAATCTGGTTAAGAACCTGGCCCTTGAAAGGTATTCCTCTGGGCAGTACCACATCAAATGCCGAGATCCTGTCAGATACAACCATCAGCAGGTATTTGTCATCAATATTGTAAACATCTCTTACCTTCCCGTGATATAGGCTCTTCTGTCCGGGAAAACTGAAATTTGAGCTTAAAATTGTTTTATGCATACAGTATATTTATTTTCCGTTTTCTTCCTCCTCGTATGCTTTAACGATCTTTTTTACCAGTTTATGACGAACAATATCACGTTCGTCGAATTTTATAACGGATACACCTTCAATTCCTCTGAGTATTCTCATTGCCTGAAGAAGCCCCGACTCACTTTTTTTTGGAAGATCGATCTGAGTTGAATCGCCTGTCATAATGAACTTTGAATTGACGCCCATCCTTGTAAGGAACATTTTAAGCTGACTGATGGTAGCGTTCTGTGCCTCATCAAGTATTACGAATGCGCTTTCAAGTGTCCTTCCACGCATAAATGCAAGGGGAGCTATCTGAATAGTTTCGTCTTCCAGCCAGGTCTCAAGCTTTTTAAATGGTATCATATCGTGGAGTGCATCATACAGAGGCTGAAGGTAAGGATCAAGTTTTTCTTTCATATCTCCGGGAAGAAACCCGAGCCTCTCCCCTGCCTCAACAGCTGGCCGTGTAAGTACAATCCTTTTCACTTCCCTATCTTTCAGAGCTCTTACGGCTAGTGCAATCGATGTGTATGTCTTTCCTGTTCCGGCAGGGCCTTCGGCTATTATCAGATCATTTTCCCTGTAATCGTTTACCAATACCAACTGATTAACAGTACGTGCTCTTACCGGCTTACCACTTGTCCCAAAAACGAGAATCTGCTCAAAATCGCCGCTGGAAGCCGTCCTCATATGTTCAGGATCCGTGAGGTATTTCTCTATGTCCTGCTCTTCAATACGATTATACTTACGGTAATAATCAATCAGTTCGTTGAATTTCTCAGCGAATAACGTTATTTCCGACTCCTCCCCGAGGCATTTCAGTTCATTTCCCCTTGATAATATCTTTATTTTAGGGAAAAATGTACGGATTTTATCAAGCAATGTATTGTTAGTGCCAAAGAAGACAACCGGGTCAATATCCTCAAGAAAAATTACAATCTCAGTCATTAAATTTCAGCCTTTCTTACAAAACTGACAACAAACAATTATCAACCACTTTATAAGGTCATGGTTCATAAAAAATGATCATGGTACCGGTACAAAGTAAGTTTATTTTTCCATAGAAGATTATCTTTGTTTTAAGTTTTTTAGCTATGGTGCCCGTTACACTGACAACTGAATGGAAGCCGGATGATATATATCATGGGATCATAAAAGGAAAGTTATTGAGTTTATGTCCGGGAGTAACCATTATAGATAATGCAGGCAATATACCTCCATTTGATATATTACATGCTTCTTTTGTGGTAAGGAACACCTATCTGAATTACCCGAAAGGCACCATTCATTTAATCTTTGTCCATTCCGAAGCGGTTAATAACCAGAATTATCTGCTGGTAAAAGCCAGAGATCATTTTTTTATCGGGACCGACAATGGAATTTTCAGCCTGATCCTTAACAGTGAGCCAGATGAGGTCATTAGTATTGAGTATAATGACGATTCTGATGAGCTTGATATTTTTGCAAAAGCAGCAGCAGATCTTATAAAAGGGAAAAAACCCGGTGAGATAGGAAAACCCTTAAGAAATATAAGTGAGCGCATTCCTCTCAGGGCAACAATCGAAAAGGATGTTATTACGGGAAGTATTATATTCATTGATTCTTATGGAAATGCCATTTCAAATATTACAAGGGAGGTGTTCCTGAGGGTTTTTGAAGGAAAGGAATATCGTATCACTATACAGAGCAACAAGAACAACACTGACCGGATTGTAAAAAAATACAGTGATGTGGCAGTTGGTGATCTGCTTACAAGGTTCAATTCACTCGATCTCCTGGAGATTGCCATCAACGGGGCAAATGTCTCTGAATTGCTGAGTTTTGGAACCGGGACTGTGGTCAGGATAGATAATGCCGGGAAAAAACCATCACCTGACCGGTTGTTTTAAATTCCGATGATGATGAATGATAATAAGAGAAGCGCCGGAGAGTTTGAAAAACTGCTGAATATCCTTGATAAGCTCAGAGTTTCCTGTCCATGGGACATGAAACAAACCAATGGCAGTCTGCGTAAGCTTACAATAGAGGAAACCTACGAACTTGCAGATGCAATATTATCGGGAAATAATGATGGTATCAGGAATGAACTGGGTGATCTTATGCTCCATATTGCTTTCTATGCTAGGATCGCATCAGAAAAAGGTGTATTCACGATGGCTGATGTACTGAAGGGGATCAATGAGAAGCTTGTATACAGACATCCGCATGTTTTCGGAAATGTTAAGGTTTCGGGTGCAGGAGAGGTTGAAAAGAACTGGGAACATCTCAAGATAAGGGAGAACAACGGTCACAAACCTGTTCTGTCCGGCGTTCCTCCTTCATTACCTTCAATGGTGAAAGCAAACAGGATACAGGAAAAAGTCAGAGGAGTGGGGTTTGACTGGGAAAAACGCGAACAGATATGGGATAAGGTTCTTGAGGAGTTATCAGAACTCAGGAATGAAGTGGATAATTATAATACCGAAAAGATAGAATCAGAGCTTGGCGATGTACTTTTTTCCGTCATAAATGCCTCACGTTTGTACGGAATCGATCCCGAGGCGGCACTTGAAAAAACAAACAGAAAATTCATTAAGCGCTTTAATTATCTCGAAAGAGAGACAATTGCAAGGGGAATATCTCTTCATGATATGAGTCTTGAAGAAATGAATGAGATATGGGAGAGGGCAAAGGAGGAAGATTGAAATGAACTTTCCCGATAAGCAGGCAGAATTGGGGAATTCCTGAACAAAGCGAAGGATTGGAGTAAGTACATGTGATCAGATAAAAATATAGCTCAGCAGCTGGTAAATTATCTTTGCAGCGATGAAATCGGGTGCTTTGTTTGATGGAGAAGGGCACAATTCGACCACATCAAAACCGACTACATTCCTTTTGCGTGCAACTTCCCTTAGAAAATGCATGAGTTCAAAATATTCCGGGCCGCCCGGTTCCGGAGTACCTGTAGATGGCATAAGAGAAGGATCAAGCACATCAAGGTCAATGGTTATATAGATTTTTTCAGACATAAGGTCCAGAGCCTTTCCGTATAATGCTTTTTCATGAAAGAGGGAATGTGCCGGAAAAATCCTGTCCCTGTCAGCATAAGGCAACTCATCTGCTGAAATACTGCGAATGCCAACCTGGATAACAGGAGCCATTTCCCTGATCCGTGCCATGGTACAGGCATGATTGAAAGGTGATCCCTCATATTCCTGCCTCAGGTCTGCATGAGCATCCAACTGAAGGACAGTAAGATCCTGATATCTCTCCGAAAATGCCCTGGCAGCTCCGATACTGACTGTGTGATTTCCGCCGATGAACACCGGAAACTTATTATCATTCAATACAGAAACAGCTTTTTCATAAACTGCACCGGCAAGAGCTTCAGGTGTTCCTTTTTCTGTAATGTGATTATCGGTAAATATGCCCTTCCTGCAGACTTCGGACTCTGTTTCAATATCGTAAAATTCGAGATTTTGGGAAGCTTCAAGAATGGCATCAGGTCCTCTGTCGGAACCTTTCATCCAGGTGCTCGTTTCATCGTATGGCACAGGAATTATCACAATGCCTGATGTCTCATAATCAGATATGATCTCAGTACCACCGAAATTCATAATTCAGCCTCTGTTTTATTTATTCCCGGATTTTGACTTCTTTTTATTGGATGCAGGTTTTTCACTGTTATCCGCCTCTCCACTGCTCTCTGCAGGCTTTTCCTTTTTTATCTGAGATTTCTGCTTAACCGGTTTTTTCTCTGCCTTAATATCCTTCTTTTCCGGTTCCGGATCCTCCTGAGATCCCTCAACCTCAACCCTATCCACAACCTCAACCTTATCCTCAACCTTAACCTTATCCTCAGCCTCAACCTTATCCTCAGCCTCAACCTTATCCTCAGCCTCAACCTTATCCTCAACCTCAGCCTCAGCCTCAGCCTTAACCTCATCCTTAATCAGCAGGTCCAGACTGTGAAGTATATTATACCACTGTGCAATTTTCTTTATATCGCTCACATATACTCTTTCCCGGTCATAATCGGGCAGAACACCTTCGAACCATGATTTTAGCTTTTCAGGATCGGACTTATAATCAATTGCCACTCCTCCGCTTTCCTTTTCATGGATTTTATCGAACACTTTGCCCAGAGGCATATCTTCACCTTCGGTAAATATTGATATCTCTTCAAGTGAATTTACTCTGGCCGAGCTGAATGCACTGCTTCTTATCTTTGTTTCGAGGTGTTCAACAATAATTGCATTCTTCCCTTTGGCAATGAATCTGAATAAACCCGGATGGCCCGAAATGGCCATAATATCTTTTAAAACCATATTCTTTTTTATTACAAATTTAGACTTTGTACCTGAATGTAAATTTAATAAGGATTTCTTTATCAGATTCAGTTCAGGTTTCTCTCTTTTTTAATTTTAGCATAAGCTTCATTCACTTTTCTGAATTTCTCATCAGCCGTTTTCCTGAAGTCATCGCCAAGATGGCTTACCTTATCGGGATGATATTTCATTGCCATTCGTCTGTAAGCTTTCCTGACCTCCTCATCTGTAGCGGAAGATCCTATCTCCAGTATCTTGTATGCCGAATCAGTTTCAGGGATGAACATGTTCTTAATTGATATTAAATCAGCGGAGGAGATACCGGTATATTCTGAAATCTTTTCTATTATATTCTGTTCGGCAGTATTTATTGCTCCGTCGGCAGATGAAACATTGAACAGCAGGTGCATGAGCTGAAGTCGTGAAGAGTAGTCCATATTCCGGGCTATCTGGTTGCAGACTTCACTCAGGGGAATGTATTGTTTAAGGAGGTCCCTGAGCATTATTGAGGCTTCACGGGCTGTTTCCCGGCCAAATTGCCGGATAAAAAATTGTTGTACATAATCAAGCTCCGATTTCACAACCCTGCCATCTGCTTTCATTACTGCAGCAATCAGGACGATCAGTGTTACACCAAAACCTCCGGGTGTGGTTTTCTGAGCAGTAGTTGTATATTCAGGGATACTATAAGTTGAAGCACCATCCACCATTGAACCTACAAGAAATCCAAGAAGTGCCCCGATAGGTCCTCCCATAACCCATCCCAGTCCCCCTCCTATCCATTTGCCAAATCGTCCCATTTCTGTTTTCAGGAATTTAAATGGGTAAGAATATCTTCATGTATACCCAGGATAACAGGAATGATCATTTCATTTTCGGAATTATTTATCACGTAATCCGACAGTTTTATCCTTTGTTCGTCATCCATCTGGTTTCTTATTCTTCTGATAACCTGTACCCGTGTAAGTTTGTTCCTTTTTATAACCCTTGATATTCTCTCTTCGACAGGTGCAATTACTGTGGCAACTCTGTCAACATACCTGGAAGCACCGCTTTCAAAGAGTATTGCAGCTTCCATAATAACGTATGGTGTTGTCTGAATTTCTGCCCACTTAAGGAAACGGTCAAATACAACAGGATGAACGAGGGAATTTACTTTCCGGAGCATATCCGGATCATTAAAGATAAGTGTGGCGAGTTCTTCTTTGTTAAGTTTTCCGCCGGGATAAATATTTTTTCCGGCTATATGATTAATGCCATCGATTACCGACTGGTCGCTATTCATTATTATCTGTGCTTCCGGATCAGCTGAGAACACAGGAATTCCGAGTACATTAAAAACCCTGCAGACTGACGTTTTACCGCTCCCGATTCCTCCGGTTATCCCGAGTTTCATCTGCTTTCTGACGATTTCTTTCATACGATTAATGAAAATAATATCCTGATCCAATGAATTCAGGGATTTCCGGAATGATGGTATTATTCCTCCGTAACTTCCTTAAAAGAAAAGAATAATGTATCGGGTTTGATTGAAGTGATCCTGCATTCAGGTTTCAGCTGAGTGTTAAAATTCTGGACAAGTCCGGAAGTAACAAGATAATATTCGGAAGATTTACTGTTGAGCACGCTTTTATAAGGGACCTTTGAAAGATCAACAATGGCGGGATCCCTGCTGCCTGAGATCTTAAGCCTTAACATGGAAAATCCTGTTCCCTGAAGAAAGAGGTTAAGCCGGGCAGGGGCCTCAGCGAGTTCCCTGTCTTTCGGAACATTAATAAACCGGACCGGATACTTAATATCTGACTGAATTGCCTTTCCGAGGGAATTAAGATACCAGAAGATAAACGACAGGAACAGAAATACTGAAAAAATAAGAATATCAGTTCTCATTTTACCAACCCCCTTCCTGGCAAGTTTATCAGGCTTTATCCCATCGGTTTTTTCCAAAATCCGGATCAATAAATATTTCTGATTACTCGTCTGCTGACGGATCTTTCAGGAGCGCGCTTTTATCGATTTTCAGTTTAATATCTCCTCCGGCATCCATCATAACATAATTATCCTTCACTTCAGAGATTCTTCCGTATATACCGCCTGTTGTAACAACCTTATCACCCCTCTTCAGGGAGCTCCGGTAGTTAGTCATCTCCTTCTGTTTTTTCATTTGTGGTCTTATCATAAAGAAATAGAATACCACGAAAACAAGTATCAGAGGCAGGAATGTGATCATTGCATTACCCTGTCCTCCACCCGATGTTCCTGACGGCTGACTCATCAGATACAAAAATGCGAAATTGGTCATTGTTCGATTTGTTAAATATTAATATTGCTGTTAATTATTCGCGTTACAATTCAGTTGACTCTCCAACCAGGCCTCTCCCGAATTTTCTTACCAGTCCCATTTCCCTTATTTCCCTGAAAATATTATCAAGAATTCCATTCACAAATGTACTGCTTTTTGGAGTACAATAATACTTTGCAATTTCAATGTATTCGTTCAGAGTGACCTTAACGGGAATTTCCGGAAACTCAAGAACCTCCGTTATTGCTAGCTGCATAACGAGTATGTCCATAAGGGCAATGCGTTCCACCTCCCAGTTAGTTGTATTATTATCAATTAGTTCAGAATATTGTTTTGTATTTACGACTGCTTTCCTGAATAATTGTCTGACGAAATCTTCATCTTCTTTATTCTTATACAAAGGCATCAGTTCAGTTTTTTCACCCGATTCAGCCTTGAATTTTCTGAGAGTTTTTTCGATCATAACCAGTACATACTCCAAATCATCATTCCAGTATATACTCTGTTCCTCAAGACAATTAACGAGATCTTCCGATTCCGGAAAAAGTTCTGTTACCATAGTAATGATGAACTTTCTGTGGGAATGGTAGTTCTTTTCTCCCGACATCATATATTCCTCATATGCTTCCCATGACATCATTTTTTTATAAAGCGCCCTGGGGATATGAGTGAAGTTAACCCAGGAGAGCTTTGAAGAAGATATATATCGTGTAAATGAATAATTTTTTCTTAACTGAATTACTACAGGGTTATCAACGAAACGCCGGTTAGGATTAAGATCCTGTGGTGTGGGTATTTTTTTCTGAAGAGAACGTTCGATATTTTCAGATGCAATATCGCTTATTTCGAGAATCAGCAGAAGAAGATAATGGTAGAGATCATACGTCTTGTTAATGCTGAATATAAGTTCCGATTCAGCTTTGACAAGATCGCCGTCTTCCCTGCGGTTAAAAGCATAGAGAACCATCAGTGCTTTTATACGCAATAATCTTCTGCTTATCATTTGTAAAGAACATCATGTTTCACGGGTGCAAAAATACTCTTTTTCCAATACCCTCAAAACATCTTTGCAATTTTTCGGAACAAACATTAAGCTCTGTTTTGAAATGCTAAAATATTTGTTACATTTGACAATATTAATTCTAAAATCCCAACATAAACCTGATCTGGAAATGGAAGAAGTAACCGGAATTAAAGATGATTTAAACGGAAGTGAGGAAAAAATCCAGAAGGAAGAGATCTTCACAAAAGTTGTGCGTGCAGGGAAAAGAACTTATTTTTTCGACGTTAAGGCTACCAGAAAAGAAGATTATTACCTGACTATTACCGAAAGTAAAAAACGTCTGGGAAAAGAAGGCAAAGTATTTTATGAAAAACATAAAATATTTCTCTACAAGGAAGATTTTGATAAATTTACAGTAGGATTGCAAGATGCTGTTAACTATATTGATAACGGTATAGCAAATGTGAAGTCTCCTGAACCGGTCAGTGAAATAAGAACAGGAGAAGGTAGTGAGACTCTTACAACCGGGGAAT
>DNOQ01000489.1:0-23465 GCA_003501665.1 Bacteroidales bacterium
TCAGTTATTATTTTCAGCACCGCGATAATCACTCCCTACCTTAATGCAAAGGCTGCTGAACGAAGTCAGTCCAAGCGTGAAGAAAGACAAGTAGTAGTAGAGATGGAGAATCTGGATCAGCCTTCTGAAGCTGTTGCACCACCACCGCCTCCACCTCCACCTCCCCAGGATGTTGTCCAACAGGCAAGATATGTGCCTCCTGTAGTCGTTGACTCAGTAAAGCCTGAAGAAGTTGTCAGGCTTATGACAGCTGACGAAGCTATAGTAACAGTCCAGGACAGAGATGTTAATGAAATTTTCGAGATCGCTGTAATCCAGGAAGAAGTCCAGGAAGAAGAGCGGGAACCCGAACCATTCGTCGTAGTTGAAGAGATGCCAATGTTCCCTGGCGGGGACGCAGCGCTTCTCACTTATATAGCCGAACATACCAACTACCCGGAAGTTGCCAAGGAAAATAACATTCAGGGAAGAGTAATTGTAAGGTTCTGTGTGACATCAAAAGGTGGTGTTAACCAGGTGAGTGTTCTTAAAGGTGTTGACCCTGAGCTTGATAAAGAAGCCGTCAGGGTAGTTGAATCACTTCCAGCATTTAAGCCGGGTAAACAGGGCGGAAAACCGGTACCGGTATGGTACATGGTGCCTATTACCTTCACGCTTAAATAAAATCATTTTATTGATTATATACAGAGGTGCCCCTTCAAAGGCACCTTTTTTTTTCATTTTAATGCTTCCTTCAGAACTCTGACAAAATCCTCAATATCATCCTCCTTAGTATCCCATCCTGCCATAAGACGGTATTCGGAGATCTTTTCGTTCCAGGGATAAAAGAAATACCTTCTGCAAACATTCTCTGCCACCTGTCTGGGAATAATTACAAAAACACCATTCGCTTCAACAGGCTGAGTGATTCTTATAGCCTTAAGCTGAACTATTTTTTTTGCCAGAATACGGGCCATTCTGTTTGAATGAGCAGCACATGTTTTCCAGAGATCGTCACGGAAATATGCAATATATTGTGCCGATATAAATCTCATCTTTGATGCCAGCTGCATACTTTGTTTACGGATGTACCTGAAATCTTCAGCCAGACCGCTTCTGAGGAAGCATACTGCTTCACCGTACATCATTCCATTCTTAGTTCCTCCAAAAGACAATATATCTACTCCGGCATCAGTTGTAAACTCTTTAAAGGAAGAGTTAAGAGTCACTGCTGCATTAGCTATCCGTGCCCCGTCCATATGAAGATACATCTTACGGGAGTGAACAAAACCGGCCAGCTCCTTTATCTCATGAGGATAATACACTGTACCCATTTCAGTGGATTGTGTAATTGAAATTACTTTGGGCTGGGAATGATGCTCAAAGTCAAATCCGTGCATATGTTTATCAATTGATTCAGGCGTTATTTTGCCGTCCGGGGTGTCAACCGTCAGAACTTTACAGCCTGTAAATTTTTCCGGAGCCCCACATTCATCCTGTTCAAGATGTGCTGTTGATGCAGTTATCACAGAATTCCACGACCTGGTAATCCCCGATAAACATAGGACGTTTGCAGCTGTACCTGTAAACACAAAGAATATCTCTGCTTCAGGGCCCAGATGTTTCTTAAATAATAATTCAGCTTCTTCAGTGTACTTATCATATCCGTACCCGACAGTATGACCAGTATTAGCCGACCGGATCTCCTCTAATATTGCCGGATGAACTCCCGAAGTATTATCGCTTGCAAATAAATATCTGATCATAAACCCCAGGATTTCAATATATTGCTCATATAGTCCCGTGCAAGTTTACCTGTTTTAGATGCCACAAACCTTGCGGTTCTTATTCAGCATGACTTTTCTATTCTTTTTTCCTCTTCCTCAAAGCAAGTATCAGCATAAAAAGTCCGAAGACAAGCATCAGAATACCCATTATTATATTTACATTAATACCGAGTGATTTCTGATACATACCCGGATCCGACATAGTAAGGAAGCCGAAAACTGTTACCAATACTCCCAGTATTGTGAACATCAGTCCTATTGGATATCTTATATCTACCATTTTTATTTCCTCCTACCAGAATATAATACTTAATATAACACAAATAATAGCAACAAGAACAGCAAAACCGGCCGGACGTTTATGCCAGGGAAGGTGTTGATCACTAATACGGGGAGTCAGAGAATAGACAAGACCTGTCAATTCTTCTTCTGTCTTTTTCTGTTTTGTAAGCATAGTTAAAACTACGGTTACGGTAGTTGCGACAGTGAATGCAATAATTGCAGTCCAGAAATTCTGGGCCATTTCAACCGGATAATCATGGATCACTGCTATCCAGCCTCCCTTGAAAAGAGTATTTGCTCCGATTGGTGCTGTAAGCCCGTGATGAGTCAGAGCTATAAGAAAACCGGATAAAAGTCCTGTGAAGGCAGCATGCCCTGTTGTTCTTTTCCAGAACATCCCGAGGAAAATGACAGCAAAAAGCGGTGCATTTATCATCGAGAAGATAGTCTGCAGAAAATCCATAATATTTCCGAATTTACTTGCTATATAGGCTGAGGCAATGCTTAACAGAATCCCGCATACGGTCGCAACTCTGCCAACATTCAGATAATGCCTGTCGTCAGCTTCATGGTTTTCGGTTCTTTTACGGATATAACTCTGATAAATATCATATGTCCATACTGTATTGAAAGCAGAAACGTTACCGGCCATACCCGACATGAATGATGCCAGAAGAGCCGTTATCCCCAGGCCAAGCACACCAGCAGGCAGATATTGCTTCAGGAGCATAATTATTGTGTAATCATAGACCGGCCTGCCATTTGAGTCGAGAGGAAGGGTAAAGCCTTTTCCGGGGTCACTCATAAGAACAATTGCAATTATTCCCGGAACAATTATCAGGAATGGAATGAACATTTTAGGTATTGCTCCTATCAACGGAACTTTGCGGGCAGCAGAAATTGATTCTGCAGCAAAAGCACGCTGAACTATGAGAAAGTTTGTACACCAGTATCCGAAGGAAAGAACAAATCCCAGTCCGAATAATATCCCGAACCATTCTACTCCCAGAGGATTGCTTGTCGCCTCAGCGGTATATTTCCAGGTTGTAACAAACGTATCAGTGGCATAACCCCCGGATTCCGCTATCGGAGCCAGTCCCTCTTTAAGGCCTGACAATCCCCCTACATCTTTTAAACTCAGGAATACAAGAGGCAGAAGTCCAAGAATAATAATGAAGAACTGAAGAACCTCATTGTAGATTGCTGAGGACAGCCCTCCAAGGTAGGTATATACCAGTACTATCATAGCCGAAACCCACAGGCTTAAATTGAAATCCCAGCCAAGAACCTTCTCCAGCAGTATTGCAAGCGCATACATCGAAATACCTGAAGCCAGAATGGTCATTACCGCGAAAAGAATTGCATTCAGCCCTCGCGTTTTTTCATCATATCTCAGTTTAAGATATTCGGGAACAGATCGTGCCTTTGATCCGTAATAGAAGGGCATCATAAAGAGGGCCAGGAAGATCATGGCCGGAATTGCTCCGATCCAGTAAAAATGAGTCGTCAGCATCCCGTACTTCATGCCCGATCCTGTCATACCCATAACCTCAAGGGCTCCAAGATTAGTCGAGATAAAGGCCAATCCTGCAACCCAGGCAGGTATTGATCTGCCGGCTTCCAAAAATGCATTGGCATTCTTCATGAATTTTCTCAGAAACCAGCCAATACCGAGAACAAAAACAAAATAGATCATCATGATAAGATAATCTATCCAACTCATATCAACTTTCATAATCTAAAGGTTTTTTGATTTCTATTCATTAATTATAGCGTTTCTTATCGGGTTTAATACATAACCGGAGCAGAGTAAAAATACATTTAAAGATCGATTTTCAAATAGATAAGACAGAATAATTATCATGTTTCCCACAAGTATTTTTTCTCCGGTATGATTATATTTGCAGAAATCTCCGTTTGAAAACAAGGTGTTTTATATATATATCCTTTAAAGGTACCTCTTACCATGGATGGCAGGTTCAACCAAATTCAATAACAGTCCAGGAAATTCTTGACTATGCTCTCAGCACTATATTAAATGAAAATATCTGCACAGTCGGAGCAGGCAGAACGGATGCCGGTGTACATGCGCCCTTCTTCTGTGCACACTTCGACAGCATATCAGCGGATCCGGAAAAAACAAATATTGTTTTTCGTCTTAACACATTCCTTCCTAAGGATATTTCAGTATCGGGAATATATAAAGTTCTGCCTGAAGCCCATGCAAGATTCAGCGCTATTTCAAGAACCTATAAATATTATATTACAAGGGTGAAGGATCCATTTCTTGAGGATTTATCATGGTTTGTACTCGGGAAAATCGACATAAACCTGATGAACAGGGCTTGTGGTATATTACTAAAACATAAAGATTTTACCAGTTTCAGCAGGCTTCATTCAGATACAAAAACTAATTTGTGCACAATATACTCTGCAATGTGGGAGGAGATTGACAATACCCTGGTATTTACCATAAAGGCTGACAGGTTCCTGAGGAATATGGTAAGAGCTATTGCAGGTACCATGATTGGAGCAGGTTCAGGAAAGATAAACCTGGAAGAATTTGAAGATATAATTGAGTCCGGGGATCGATGCAGAGCCGGAAGATCTGCTCCCGCCAGGGGATTATTTCTTGTTGATATTGAATACCCCCCTGAGATATTTGTCAGAGATCAGGGTCATTCCAGATTTCCCACGACCGTTCCGCCTGGGAGTACAACATTCTGAGCCCGGTCACAATAGTACATCCCCTCTCCTTCCCTTCTTTAAGAAATGCCGTGTACTCCGGATTATAAACAAGATCGAAAAGTATATGTTTTTCCTCCAAAAGATTGTAATTAATATCCGGTCTTGCGGATATTTCGGGGTACATACCTAAAGGAGTAGTATTTACTATTATATCGGAATTCCTGATCAACTTGGTTGTTAAATCGCTGTAAGATAATATATTACCCTTCCCGGTCCTTGAAACAAGGGTTACATTCAGTCCGAGGTTTTTCATTGTATAGGCGACTGCCTTTGAGCTTCCTCCTGTACCCAGGATCAATACATTTTTAATATTGATATTAATATGAGGGATAATGGAATCGCGTATGCCGGTTACATCGGAGTTAAACCCATATACAGTAATATCATTACCTTTTCTTCTTATTTTCAATACATTAGCCGCCCCTATTTCGTCAATTGCAGGATCTTTAACATCAATGTAATTCAATACTGCAGTTTTATGCGGGATTGTCACATTAAGTCCGCACAGATCAGGGTTACTCCGGATAAGATAAGGCAGAAGCCCGATATGACTAAGGGGGAAATTATTATAAAAGCAGTCATTTATGTTTTCACGGGAAAATTTCTCAGTGAAATATTTCTGAGAGAAAGAGTGACCCAGAGGATATCCGATAAGGCCGAATATTCTCATAATATGCAATTTCGATATTTCCGTATCATTTCTGATACTTTTCGTGTCATTTGGTTTTCAGTTCATCAGGGAGGAACTGGAAGAATGTATCTCCGCGGAGACCCAGCCTCAGAGATTCCAGTGGGATTATTTCGGCCGGTGCGATATTACCAAGGTTCACATTTGCCCCGAAATGCTTAATGAACCATACCTGTTGTGATTTAAGGGGCGCTTCCCATATTACGTTCCCGAGTTTAACATGCTCTGTAATTGCCCCTATAATTTTATTATTAACCGAACCATCCTCGTTATAGATACCTGTGGTTCCCGACTCTCTGGCTTCAGCGATGACCTTAGATGATCCTGCATCAAGTTCAGCCTTCATCATTGCTACCCACTGTTCGGGAGAATAAACCACCTCTTTCTTTTTCGATCCTACTTCCGAGATCACTTTTCCCCTGCCTGCAAGTGTTCTTATATAATCCAGTTTCTGAGAATGATCTATATCATATGATCCGTCAGATACTTCAACCATCTCAATCCCGTACCGGTCGAGGAACTCAACAAATTCCCTGAACATGTTCCGTATCACAAATGCTTCAAAAAGGGTTCCCCCGAAATATGGAACAACGCCTGCTTCCCTGTATATCTCTATCTTCTTTTCAACTCCGGGTGTTATCAGTGATGTACCGAAACCAAGTTTAACAAAATCGGTATAATTGCTTCCCACCTGCATGAAATCCTCAGCTTCCCTGATACTCAGACCTTTATCCATGACCATCGTAAGTCCTGACTCTCTGGGTTTGACAGGACGTTCCGGCAAAAACGGGATTGTATTCATTAATAGAACTTAATTATTTGTATTTTTTCAGATAAGCTTTTCTTTTCTGAGGAGTCTGTTTATCTTCCGTGAGGAGAGGTAAAGAGGGAAAACATCCTTGAATTCCTCAAGAAGTTCCTTATCAATTTCGATTCCCATGGAAAGATGTCTCAATGCCTTTTGGCGGTTACCGTCGTGAAGATAGAAGAGAGCCAGCAGGTAATTTAAGCCGGGCAGGTTACCCGTAACCCTGTAGGCATGTTCAAGATATGGTATTGCCCTGGAAGTAAGTTTTTCTCTGAGTATCATTTTTCCAAGATCGATCCATACCTCATTATAATATGCATCCAGTTTAAGAGATTCTCTGAAGCAGCTCAAAGCAGCTTTTAACTCACCTTTAATATAATGTGCCTTACCAAGCAGGTACCAGTATTCGGGATTTTCATCATCAAGCCTGACAGTTTTCCTGAAATAAATAAGGCTGTCATCAGCATTCCCGGCATTATATTCAATAACTCCGAGGCCGAACCAGGCATCTGCATAATCGGGAGCAACCTCAATTGCTTCGTGGAAATATTTCTTTGCCAGTTCGATTTTATCGGTTTTTTCATAACATTCAGCCAGATATGTCATTGCTTCAACACTATCCGGCTCATTATCAAGATATTCCTTATAAACCGGAATTGCTTCAGTGTATTTCTCCAGGGTACTGAGAACATTTGCTTTATTGAATATGGCAAAGGTATTCAGTCCATTTATTGCCAGGGTATAATCATAAGCTTCCAGGGCTTTATCATACATTTCCGTTCTGTTGTATATGATCCCCAGGTTGTACCAGGCGCTGTCTGAAAAGGGCTCTTCTTCAAGGTATTTAAGGTAGTAAAATATACTTTCATTATACTTTTCCACCTTTTCGTAAGCGTATGCAAGATCGTATAGATGAGCCTTATAGTTTGGCTCCATATCGATAAGCCTTAACAGGTAAGGAATAAGATGTTCATAATAATTAAGATTCTGAAGGACTGATACAACCGAAAAAAGAATATTACCAGTCTCCTCCGAATCAAGAGTGAGCGCATGATCAAATATCTTCATTGCTCCCTGAACATCGCCAAGGATACCCAGCGCTGTACCCTTGGTTATATAAATTTCATGATTTCCCGGCTCGATGTTTTCAAGTTTTTTAAGTATCCTGAGGGCTTCCACTGCCCGGCCTTTATCAAGCAACACACGTGCTTTTCTGATCTGAATGGATACCGAGTTCGGATGCTGTTGTGTGGCAAGCGTTGCCGCTTCAAATGCTTTCAGTGAATTGTTGCTTTCTATATAATAGTCGATGATAGATTCAAATTCGATTACATCAAAGAAATACTTTTCATTATTTCTTTTCATCCTTTCGAATTTCTGAACCGCCTGTCTGATCTCCTCTTCCAGTGAATATTTATTCTTATCCTCTTCCATCGGCAATCTGTACCCTGCAAAATTACTATTATTTTTCCTCAGGTTTAAACTCCATTAATTCAATTATTAACAATTTAACATTTTTTTAAACTTCTATTTTTCAGGATTATATGAAATTCTTACTCCTTTTTGCTTTTTTTTTAATCAACAAACGCAACCCGGAGGGCTATTTCTTCATCTTGTGTTTAAAGAACAAACACTAATACCCTATACCCAATTTTACCCTGGAATTAACCTAAAATTCTACCTCAGAAAAACCGGGCCACAACCCGGTTTTTTAATTTCTTTTATTATTATCTTTACATCGGTTTCTTTATTCTGCAATATGATGAAAATACTGTCTGTCAATTCCGTCAGGATATTGATTTACCTTATTCCTGCTGTTTTGTTATACGTATATTCCTGTAAAAAGGATGATAATCCGGTAAAGTTTCCGAAGGGAACCTTTCCTGATTCAACCATAATCCTGACCGGGATCAATTCACCTTACGATGATTATAACATGGATCTGTATCAGTTGCTTGATTATGTTAATGTTATCTTTTCGAGTAACAGGGCCGGTTCCGGAGGGAAATTTGATCTCGTACAGGGTGTAATAACATTTCGTTTCGATCAGACCGACGGCACATTCGAACTGGAAAGTGAGATTACACAGGATGCTTTTCGTACCACGCTGATAAATGCGGCCAATACTCCCGGAGATGATCTTGGGCCTTACACCCGTTTCAGTACAGTTGACGGTAATGAGTATCTGATTCTCTCATCTGAAAGCGTAAATGGCGACCTGGATTTTTATTATCTTAAGAATCAGCCTTTTTTCGGCACATCAATACCTTCTGTATCAGGCCCTTTCCCGGTCACTCTTTTAAACAGTGATGCGAATGATGCATATATTTGTTTTGACTCAAACCTCGACAGCGCTTATTATTCTTCGGACAAGGAAGGCAATTTTGAAATATATCTCCAGACCAGGCCAGCAGAAACAACTCTGGCAGATTGGTTTAAAGGAGTTTATTCTGATGGTATAAAAGTGGACAGTATTAACAGTTCCGGTCATGATAAGTGCCCTTATATACTGAGAAAGATCATGGTTTTTGCATCTGACCGGCCCGGTGGTATGGGAGGTTTTGATATTTATTATTCTATTTTCAGGGAAGGCAAATGGAGTTCTCCGGTAAATATGGGTCCGGATATAAACACTTCACACAATGAATATCGTCCCGTATTGGGATTTCATGAAGATTTTACAAATAATTTTATTGTTTTTTCATCAGACCGTCCCGGAGGGAAAGGAGAGTTTGATCTATATTTCAGAGGAATAACTCTTCCTGAAAATTGATAAGACATTTTATCTGTTCCTTCCTTTTGCAGCCCAAAGGGTATTTTTAAGCAATGAGACTCTTGTCATGGGACCCACCCCTCCCGGCACCGGCGTAATAAAAGAACATTTGGGGGCAACGTTATTAAAATCCACATCTCCTGCCAGTTTCCATCCGCTTTTTGACGCGGGTGAAGCAATCCTGGTTGTCCCGACATCAATTACCACGGCACCCTCTTTTACCATATCGGATTTAACGAAATTCGGCGAACCGATTGCAGCGACAATTATATCAGCCGTCCTGATAATCTCATGTATATTCCTTGTACGGCTGTGGACCACTGTAACTGTCGCATCCATTCCCTTCCGGGATAAAAGGATACTCACAGGTCTTCCCACAATATTACTGCGCCCTATCACCACACAATTAAGTCCGGATATTTCAATACCATATCTCTTAATTAGTTCAACAATTCCATATGGCGTTGCAGGAAGGAACCCCGGAATCCCTATCACCATTTTACCGATATTTACCGGGTGAAATCCGTCTGCATCTTTATCAGGATCAATAGCTTCAATCACTGTCTCCTCAGAAATATGCGAAGGAAGCGGGAGCTGAACTATGAATCCGTCTATAGTATCATTCAGGTTAAGTTCCCTGATTTTTTCAACCAGAAGTGATTCAGATATTTTGTCGTCAAAACGGATTAGTGTGGATTCAAATCCAACTTCCCGGCAATCCTTTACTTTGTTCGAGACATACGTTTCGCTCGAAGGATTATTGCCGACAAGGATTGCTGCCAGGTGGGGTATCTTACCTCCGGTTTTTCTTATTTCACTGACTTCTCCGGCAATTTCCCGTTTGATTTCGGATGCTGTTTTATTACCGTCAATAAGTGTGTACATATTTATGATTTATTATCTTCTTCCCATCATTCTGGCCGGATTACCTCCCTTGGATACCATTTTCATCATCCGGCGTGTTTCATCAAATTGTTTTACAAGCTTGTTGACCTCCTGAACTGAAGTGCCGCTTCCCAAAGCAATCCTTTTCCGCCTGCTGCCGTTAAGAATAACCGGATTTGTTCTTTCATCGGGCGTCATACTTCGGATTATAGCCTCAATGCTTTTGAAAGCATTGTCATCTATATCAAGATCTTTAATTGCTTTCCCGACTCCCGGGATCATATTCATAAGATCTTTCATATTACCCATTTTCTTGATCTGCTGGATCTGGTTTATGAAATCATTAAAATCGAACTGGTCCTTTGCGATCTTTTTCTGAAGCTTTCTGGCTTCCTCCGTATCATATTGCTCCTGGGCTTTTTCAACCAGCGAAACTATATCCCCCATTCCCAGTATCCTGTCAGCCATACGTTCGGGATAAAAGATATCAATTGCATCCATCTTTTCTCCCGAACTCACAAATTTGACAGGTTTGCTGACCACCGATCTGATTGACAGAGCTGCTCCTCCCCTGGTATCACCATCAAGCTTTGTAAGCACCACACCATCAAAATCGAGCCGGTCGTTGAATTCCTTTGCCGTATTAACCGCATCCTGTCCTGTCATGGCATCTACCACGAACAGAATTTCATGTGGATTAACGACTCCCTTTATTGCCGAGATCTCATTCATCATTTCCTCATCAACTGCCAGGCGACCTGCAGTATCAATGATAACGACATCGTGACCATTCGTCTTTGCCTCTCTTACGGCATTTTTGGCAATCTGAACCGGATTCATGTTCCCATCCCCGGTATAGACAGGCACTTCTATCTGGGAACCGATTACTTTCAACTGTTCTATGGCAGCAGGCCGGTAAATATCACCGGCAACCAGAATCGGGTTTTTACTTCTTTTGGTTTTTACCCATCGGGCAAGCTTACCGCTGAATGTTGTTTTTCCCGAACCCTGCAAACCGGCAATAAGGATTATGGAAGGATTAATTCTGATATTAATATCTGTCTTATCACCTCCCATAAGGAGTGTCAGTTCCTCATGGACAATCTTTATCATCATCTGTGACGGATTAACTGACCTGAGCACCTCCTGACCCAATGCTTTTACCTTGACAGTATCGGTGAACTGTTTGGCTATCTTAAAGTTGACGTCGGCATCAAGCAGTGCTCTGCGTACTTCCTTAAGTGTTTCGGCAACATTGATCTCAGTTATTCTTCCCTGCCCTTTAAGGATTTTAAAGGACTTTTCGAGCCGTTCACTTAAATTCTCAAACATATCGTATATCTAATTTATCAGTCAATTCACATTCGTTCAGGCATCTCTATTCCAAGCAGAAACATACCCGAGCCCAGTATTCTGGCTGTAAGCTCTGAAATGGCCATTCTGAGATCACGGACCGAGGGATCTTTCTCACCCAGAATTGTAAAATCATGATAGAACTGATTATACTCTTTCGCGAGTTCATAACAATAATTTGCAATCAGTGAGGGACTGTAACTCTCCGCGGCTTCAGTAACAGTGGCGGTAAACCTTCTCAGTAACCTGATAAGCTGAATTTCCTTTGATCCTGCCTTTTCAGTTTTAATGAAATTCCTGTTAAATATCACATTCATCTCATCTGCCTTACGGAAAACTGATCGAATCCTGGCATAGGTGTATTGTATGAAAGGACCAGTATTACCGTTAAAATCAATTGATTCGGAAGGATTAAAAGTCATATTTTTTTTCGGATCAACTTTAAGGATAAAGTATTTAAGCGCACCCAGTCCGATTTTACGAAATATTTCTTCCTTTTCGTCTCCGCGATATTCAGCAAGCTTACCCAGTTCGAGAGAAACATCTTTAGCAGTTTCTGCCATTTCTGCAATGAGATCATCGGCATCAACCACTACCCCTTCGCGTGATTTCATTTTTCCCTCAGGCAATTCAACCATTCCGTATGAAAAATGAAATAATCCATCCGACCATGAGTAATCCATTTTTTTCAGCACAGCTTTTAAAACCTGAAAATGATAGTTTTGTTCATTACCGACCACATAAATACACCGGTCGAAACCAAATTCCTCATGCCGTAAAACAGCGGTTCCAAGGTCCTGTGTCATATAAACTGCAGTTCCGTCGGATCTCAGTAAAAGCTTCTGGTCGAGCCCTTCGGTTTTAAGGTCAATCCATATCGAACTGTCCCCGTTTTTATACAACAGACCTTCTTTCAGAGCTTTAAATACCAGATCGCGTCCAAGTTTGTATGTATCGGATTCATAATATATTTTATCGAAATCCACACCCAGTTTTTTGTATGTTTCATCAAAACCCGAATAAACCCATGAATTCATCTGATTCCACAGATTGATAATTTCGGGATCTCCGGCCTCCCATTTAAGGAGCATTTCCCTGGCTTCTTTAAGAAGCGGCGCATTGTTTTTAGCTTCAACGGGCTCCATACCTCCTGCTATAAGATCTTCTGCCTCCTCCCTGTATTGCTTTTCAAAAAGTACATAATATTTACCTACAAGATGATCACCTTTTATTCCTGATGATTCGGGAGTTTCCCCATTCCCGAATTTTTGCCAGGCCAGCATTGACTTACAGATATGGATTCCGCGATCATTGACAATATTGGTTTTAATGACCTTATGTCCACAGACTGTAAGTATCCGGTAGAGTGAAAAACCAAGCAGACTATTTCTGATATGTCCAAGATGCAGAGGTTTATTCGTATTGGGCGATGAATATTCGACAAGGATAGTTTCAGGTTGATCAACGACGCACTTTGCCATCAGGTTCTCCTCCTGCAACATTTTGCTGAAATTACTTATCCACCACGCGTCAGATATTTCAAGGTTCAGGAATCCCTTGATGACATTATATCCTGAAACTGCCGGGAATGATTCAATAAGATGTTTGCCGATCATTTCTCCGGTCTTTTCCGGGGTGTTTTTGGAGAAACGCAATAAGGGGAACACAACTAGTGTAAAGTCGCCTACGAAATCTTTCCTTGTCTCCTGTATCTGGATCAGATCATCACTGGCATCACTGTCGTAAAGAATCCTGACTGCCTCCTTTATTTTTGTCTTAAGAACCCTCTCCATCTGAGTTTCGTGATTTCATTTTCAGGTGGCAAAGATAATATTAAAAAAGATTGCTGAAATATTAAACAGTATCAAAAACCAAAGGCCGGAAATCTCCGGTTACATCAAAAGTTGATAATATTTGATAACTATTTCTTTTTTTTTGATAAGATTCTTTAATACATATAAAGATAATTTAAAAGTTATGCTAATTTTGATAAGATATATTACGGAAAATTATAATTTATCTTACATGGTAAGGTGGAATTAAAGAATGTATATATAGAAGCAACTGCCAAAACACCTCATGTTGACTTTAACCCTCTGACCGGAGAACTTATTTTCTCAGGAAAATCGATACCCGAAAATCCTGCCAAAATTTATGAAAGTCTTCTTGCCTGGGTGCAGCAATATGCAAAAAATCCGAGGAAAACCACTAACCTCAGGCTTAATATTGAATATTTCAATACTGCTTCGGTAATATGGGTGGCAAAGATTGTCAAAGCGCTCTGCGCAATGAGTGAATCGGAGAATACTCTTATGATTCATCTTTACTTTGATATTGAAGAATTTGACAGCATGGAAGCTGATGATGTCAAAGAAGCATTAAGCCCGGTTCTCGATATGGTGGGGACACCCTCAATAAGCCTCGGTATCAAAATATACGGAACAGACGAAAAGGGAGAGATTATCAAAGAATCCATGGTGCTCATTTAGTCCCGTTCAACAAACCAGCTGTTTAATCATTTTTTCAATTTTTTGGCCTAACTTTATTACGCCGAAAATTATTGATTACTATGCGTAACGTTTTAGCAATTCTGTTTTTAATGATCAATGCCATGGATACATATTCTCAGGAGAGGCTGACTGACCGGCAGCCGGTTGCGGCCGGAAGATTTTATACCGCACACAAGGAGATTCTTATAAAAGATATTTCAAATCTGTTTGCTTCCTGTACCAAAACAGCCGGCAATCTGAAGGTCAGAGCTGTAATAAGTCCACACGCGGGTTATGTCTTTTCCGGGAAAATTGCAGCATCAGCTCTTTCCACAACTCCGGAAACTTCANNTTATACAGGAGATTATATAACTCCGATGGGAAAAGCCGTTGTGAACAGGGAAATTGCCAATAAGCTCAGGAAAGAACACAGGGTATTTAATTTTCCTGTCACCGCGCATAACCAGGAACACAGCATCGAGGTCCAGATACCTTTAATTCAGTATTATTTTAAATCACAGCCAAAGATAGTTCCCATAATAATCGGGACGAACAACAATAATATTCTGAAACAGATAGCTGAAGCTCTGAGACCCTGGTTTACAGAAGATAATTTGTTCATAATCAGCAGCGATTTTTCACATTATCCTTCTTACATTAATGCCAACAAAATCGACAATCTGACAGCTGAAGGTTTAATTTCCGGTGACCCCGGGGTATTCCTTGCTACTCTGAAAAAGAACGCATCAAACAATATTCCCGGTCTC
Source organism: Bacteroidales bacterium (assembly GCA_003501665.1). Lineage (GTDB taxonomy): Bacteria > Bacteroidota > Bacteroidia > Bacteroidales > VadinHA17 > LD21. The sequence continues at coordinate 14,560 of DNOQ01000489.1, forward strand.
TCCACAAGTATGTGTGGTTATACTTCCGCGCTGGTTCTGATGAATCTTGCAACGGGACATAAAAATCTTGAGTTTAAAAAAATTGATTATTGCAATTCCGGCGATTCCCCATATGGCGACAAGGATGGAGTAGTAGGATATCATGCCATCGCTTTGATTGAGAAGAATCATAACTCAAATCCTGGCAGCGGATTATCAGATAAATTCTCTTTTACAACGCAAGAAACTGATGAACTTTTCAGAATAGCAAGGAACAGTATTAAAATGATGGTCACTGAAAACAAGAGAATCACACTGGATGAAAATCAGATACCTGAAACACTGAAGCAGCCTCTGGGCGCTTTTGTCACACTTAAAATTGACGGGGCTTTAAGAGGTTGTATAGGCCGTTTCATATCATCCGATCCCCTTTTTGAAGTGGTGAAAGCATCTGCAATTTCTTCTGCTTTTGAAGATCCAAGATTCAATCCCCTGACAATTAAGGAGTATGAAAAAGCAGATATCGAGATAACAGTTCTGGGACCAATGAAAAAGATAAAGAGTATTAATGAGATAGTCCTCGGCAAGCACGGCTTATATATTAAAAAAGATTTCAGATCGGGAACAATGCTTCCCCAGGTGGCGACTGATTATGGTTGGAGTGTTGAGGAATTCCTGGGCCATACATCCAGGGATAAGGCAGGACTCGGGTGGGATGGATGGAAGGATGCGGAAATCTTCATATATGAGGGAGTGGTTCTCGAAAAAAACATTAAGTGATTTTATGCCATGCAACCGGTACACTGACAAGAATGTTTCCGACATCAGTATAAATCTGTTCATTGTAGGATTTATCAGTACTTCTGTCCAGCTTTTACTGATGAGGGAAATGATGAATATCTCGGGCGGATATGAACTTATTACCGGTGTTTTTCTCGGATCATGGCTCCTGGCATCAGCTGCCGGGTCAGTTGTTGCAGGAAAATGCGGCTTTATTGATATCCCAAAACTTAACCTGGCCTTTTCATTAAGCCCTTTTATTTCGCTGTTCCTTCTTGTATTATTAACACGAATATTACTCGGACCTGGAGAGACTCCCGGCTTTCTCTCCAGCATTATGCTCACTTTCCTGATGCTTCTGCCATTCTGCTTTGTTTCCGGTTTTACATTCATGAAACTGATCTCATCAGCCAGAACGGAAAACCATTATGTTCCCGGTAAATCCTTTTCAATAGAAACAACCGGGGGCATAGCTGCAGGAGTTATTCTTTCCGTTTTAGCATCAGGTATATTTAATACCGTACAGATACTCGTTGTTATACTGATTTCAGGAACGGCCTATACACTGCTTGCTTTCTTTATTAAAGGTAAACGCTCTAAGTTTGCCGCAAAGATCATTTTTATAATTGTTACTGTATTAGTCTTTTTCGCAGGTCCCGACGTTTTAATCAGACAACTGCTTATGCCGGGTATCAAAGTCACCGGCACAAAAGACACTCCCTATGGGAATATTACAACCGGCATTTATGGCAATGAACAAAGCACATTTTACAACCACAGGCTCCTTTCATATTCCGACGATGCCATCGAAAGGGAAGAGAATGTTCATTATGCGCTTCTTCAGACAGAAAAATCGAAGAGAGTACTCATCATTTCAGGATCACTTAATTCATGCCTGCCCGAACTGGACAAATACAATCCGGAGAAGGTGGTTTTTGTTGAAAATGATCCCGGATTAATCAAATATACCTCTATAATCCCTGATACTCTTCCCTTTAAACTCGATATTCAGATGAGGGATGCTTTCCGGTTTGTAAAAGAAAATGAGAAAAAGTCAGATGCCGTGATCCTCCTGTTACCCCCTCCCTCTTCTCTGGCGCTGAACAGATACTATACAACCGAATTCTTTAAGGAAATAAAACAGAATCTGTCAGACGGGGGAGTATTCATGTGTTCACCTGGTCCGGGAGATTATTATCTTAATAAGGAATCTGTAAATCTTTATTCTTCAATATTTAACAGCCTTTCCGATGTTTTCGGATCAGTCACTCCGGTTGCAGGAAACAAGCTTTATTTCATTGCATCTGATTCAGAACTGTCTGTATCATTCTGCAGATTGGCAGACGAAAAACAGATAAAAAATATTTATGTCAGTTGTGATTTTATGGCAGATGACCTTATTCAAAGAAAGTCGGAAGAGCTTCTTTCAATCATTGACAGGAAAATAAAACAAAACCGCTCAGCGTACCCGATAGCCTGTTTTCATTATCAATCGTATCATCTGTCGAAGGATCCTTCTGCAAACAGCATTGCAATAATTATACTTATAGCTGCATTCGCGCTTTCATTATTTACTATAAGGAGAAACAATATACTTATGTATCTCAGCGCTTCATCGCTTGCCGGATTTGAGATCATTATGCTGCTCTCACTTCAGCTGACAGCCGGAAATATGTATCAGCTTACGGGTATAATAATCGCCGCGTTGATGGCTGGTCTGGCAGCCGGTTCAGGAATGAAGCTTAATATTGCTGAGTCTGTTCCGGCCAAAGTATTTGCCTTTGTTCTTTTATTGTTTTATGCTGTGGTTGCGATCAGCCTGAATGTAATGTTGTCATTAACGAATATTACTGCCATTATACTTATTATTACTGCAGTTATTCCGCCATCGTTCATTACCGGCCTCCTGTTCAGAAAACTTACAATTCGGGATAATAACGGATCGCTATCATCAGTTGTATATAGTGCTGATCTTGCAGGATCTGCACTCGGTTTCATTCTTGTTTCAGCTCTGATGGTCCCGGTTTTCGGTATCCGGGTTTCAGTTTTTTTCCTTTCAGGCCTGATTTTTGCCGGTATTCTTCTTGGAACAAACAGCAACAAATAGTAGTTTTATTTGATCTTTAAGTAAAATATTAATATGGCAAAAAGGAAGTTTGACAACAGCAAGAGGATTTTTATGAAAAAATGTCTGGCCTTGTCAGCCGGCGTTTTAACCATGCCCGGATCTGTTGTCAATATTACCGTTAATCCGGCTGATCAGGCATCCGGAAGAAGACTGGCCATGTTCCAGGAAGAGACTCCCAGGGGAATAATGTGTCTTATCTGTCCGAATGAATGTGTTCTTAAGGAGGGAGAGATCAGCCAGTGCAACAACAGGATAGTCCGTAAATCAAAGCTGTACACCATGGCTTTTGGCAATCCCTGTTCAGTAAATATTGATCCGATGGAGAAGAAACCATTATATCATTTCCTGCCGGGATCGAGAGCCTATTCAATAGCCACTGCCGGATGTAATCTTGCCTGTCTTAATTGTCAGAACTGGACAATAGCCCAAACCAGACCGGACAAAACAAGGAATTATGATCTGATGCCTGCAAGAGTGGTTGAAGAGGCTGTGAAAAACAATTGCAGGTCAATAGCCTACACCTACTCTGAGCCTGTATCATTTTATGAATACGTGTATGAAACCTCCCTGCTGGCAAGAAAAGCAGGTGTAAAGAATGTCCTTAAGTCCAATGGTTATGTAAATCCGGAACCTCTTAAAAAACTGTGTACTGTAGTCGACGCTGCAAACATTGATCTTAAATCATTCAGTGAAAACACATATATAAGGCTTACGGGTGGCAAACTCCAGCCTGTCCTGGAATCACTTAAGATTTACCGTGATGCAGGTGTGTGGCTCGAGATTACAAATCTTGTCATACCTACCTGGACAGACAAGATCGATGAAATAGGCAGGATGTGCAAATGGCTTGGTGAAAACGGATTCAGGGATACACCTCTTCATTTCAGCAGGTTTTTTCCGGTTCATAAGCTGGAACAATTGCCGCCAACCCCTGTTGAACTTCTGAATTCTGCTGCAAAGATCGCAGCCGGTGAAGGCTTAAGATATATCTATACAGGAAACGTTCCGGGCAATGAACAGGCAAATACAACGTGCCCCTGGTGCGGATCAGGGCTTATTGCAAGACAGGGATACCGTATAGTTTCTAACAATATAACCGACGGCAAATGCAATAAATGCGGCAGGGAAATACAAGGTATCTGGACCTGATAAAAACCGGTAAAGAAAATTCACCACGAAAGAGGCAAATAAAATATGAATCGGTCAGATGCAAAAGAAAGGATAGAAAAGCTGCGCAGGGAAATCGAGTCCCATAATTACAATTATTATGTACTGAGCAATCCGCTTATTTCGGACTTTGAGTTTGATTTGCTGTTAAATGAACTCGACACTCTTGAAAAGAAGTATCCTGAACTTATTACGGGAGATTCACCCACCCGGAGAGTCGGAAGTGATCTTACCCGTGAATTCAGGCAGTTTGAACATAAATATCCCATGTTGTCATTGGGTAACACATACAATGAGGAGGAACTTCTGAATTTTAATGAAAGGGTAGAAAAGGTTGCCGGAAGAACTGTTGAATATGCGTGTGAGCCTAAATTTGACGGAGCATCAATAAGTATTACCTACAGAAATAATGCTATGTTCAGGGCTCTTACCCGGGGCGATGGCACCACAGGGGATGATGTCACACAGAACGTAAAAACTATCCGAAGCATTCCATTAAAAGTTTCAGGCAGCAACATTCCTGATGAATTTGTGATCAGGGGTGAGATACTCATGCCACGACCTGTTTTTAACAGGCTTAATGAGGAACGTTTAAGTAAAGGTCTCCAGCCGTTTGCAAATCCCCGAAATGCCGCTTCGGGTACACTTAAACTGCTTGATCCTAAAATTGTAGCGTCGCGCGAACTGGACTGTATGTTTTATTTTCTCCTGGCCGATAATTCCCCCTTTAATAGTCATTATGAAAATCTTATACAAGCCGGGCGTTGGGGATTCAGGATTTCGGAAGGGATCACGGTTTGCAGGAATTTCAATGAAGTGCTTCAATTTATTAAAAAATGGGATGAGGAACGCGAAAAACTCATTTATGATATTGATGGTGTTGTTATTAAAGTAAACTCACTTGCTTTGCAGAAAGAGCTGGGCTTCACAGCAAAATCGCCGAGATGGGCAACAGCATTTAAATATAAGGCTGAACAGGTTACGACAAAATTATTATCCGTATCATTTCAGGTTGGAAGAACAGGAAATATTACACCTGTCGCCAATCTTGAACCTGTTTTTCTTGCCGGATCAACAGTAAAAAGAGCATCACTTCATAATGCTGACCAGATAGAGCTTCTTGACCTTCATTTCAATGATATTGTTTATGTTGAAAAGGGAGGTGAGATAATACCTAAAATAACAGGTGTGGATCGTACCCGAAGGGATGAAAACAGTCAGAAGGTGATATTTATTTCGAACTGCCCCGAGTGCGGTACTCCGCTCGTCAGAAATGAAGGAGAAGCTAATCACTTCTGTCCTGATTACCTTCATTGTCCGCCTCAACTGACAGGAAGAATCGAGCATTTTATCAGCCGGAAAGCCATGAATATAGAAGGCCTCGGTGAAGAGACCGTTGATCTTTTATTCAATAAAAACCTGATCAGGAATTTTGCCGACCTTTATGAATTGAAGGCTGAACAGCTCATTCCTCTTGAGCGTCTGGGTGAAAAATCGGCTTACAATATTATTAACAGTATTAAAGCATCAGTTGGTGTTCCTTATCATCGTGTTCTTTATGCACTGGGGATCAGGCATGTAGGAGAAACCGTAGCAAGAACCATCGCAAAAAGATTCAATTCAATCGATCAACTGATCAGGGCCGGTTACGAATCCCTGACCGGCATAAAGGAAATCGGGCCCAGAATAGCTTCAAGTATCATTTCATATTTTCAGGACCCTGAAAATATTCAAATAATCGATCGTCTTAAGTCTTACGGGTTGAATTTAAGAGGAGAAGAACATACTATCGCATCAGGAGGTATACTTGCCGGAAAATCCATTGTCATATCAGGAGTTTTTCTTAATCATACCCGCGAGGAGTATAAGGAGATTATTGAGATGACCGGAGGGAAGAACGTTTCCTCGATTTCATCAGGTACATCGTTTATACTGGCCGGAGACAAAATGGGACCTTCAAAAAGAGAAAAAGCTGAATCGCTTGGGATACCTGTCATCAGCGAAGAGGAATTTCTTAAATTAATTAATGAAGATTAATACAATGACCTGCCGGATTTAAAAAAAACTGTTAGGTTTGCAAAATGGAACTATTTGGAGAATTCAGGCAGAAGATGGGGATTTATATCCTTGACAGAAAAGGAGCAAGATCCAAAAGGAAGGTCCAATATACTAATATTGAAAGCATCAAAAAGATAGGTATAGTGTGGGATGCTTCAAATAACGAGGAATTCAGTATACTTTCAAAGTTTCATCATAAGATGAACGACAAGGATATAAAAGTGAAGATAATAGGATTTTATGCAGGCAGGGATCTCCCAAACAACCTGACTGCCATTAAATATTTTTCGTGTATCAGGAAACCTGAGCTTGATTTTTTTTACAAACCCATATTTTCTGTTGAAGCTGCGACATTTATTAAAACCCGGTTTGATGTTCTGATCGATATAAATTTCGATAAGAAATTTCCCCTTTATTATGTTTCAACCCTATCCACAGCCAATTTCAAGGTGGGTTTATGGGATTCCAGGAACAGAAATCCGATTTTTGATCTTATGATTGAATTACAGAGACCTGTGAGGATTGAAAAATATCTTGAACATGTGATGTATTATCTCGAAATGATTAAATCAGAATCACCGGAGACAGTTCAAAAATAACAAGCCATATAACAATATGAAAAAATTCAGAGGTACAGGTGTCGCAATAGTAACACCTTTTAAGAATGATTCAAGTATTGATTTTGCAGCAATGGGACGAATAATTGATCACGTAATAAAAGGCGGTGTCAATTACATCGTTGCAATGGGCACTACAGGAGAAGCTCCCACTTTGACCAAAGATGAAAAACAGGCAATCCTTTCATACGTTACTGAAGCCATAAACAGTCGCGTTCCGCTGATTGCCGGTATTGGTGGCAACAATACACAGGAGATAATCAATTGTATCAGGCAGCTTGATCTTTCCGGTGTTGACGGAATTCTTTCCGTTGCACCTTATTATAATAAGCCCGGACAGAGAGGTTTGTTACAGCATTTCAAAGCGATAGCTACCTGCAGTCCCTTACCGGTAATTATTTATAATGTTCCGGGAAGGACCGGCAGCAATATTTCTGCTGATACGACCCTTGAACTGGCACATGAATGTGAGAACATTACCGGTATAAAGGAAGCTTCGGGGGACATGGCCCAGATAATGAAAATAATCAGGGGAAAACCTGAAAATTTCCAGATTATATCGGGTGATGATATGCTTACAATCCCGATCATAGCTTCGGGGGGATCGGGAGTTATATCCGTACTTGCAAATGCATGGCCCGCAGAGTGCGGCGAACTCGTTAATCATGTTCTGAAGAATAATCTCAAACAGGCACGCGAAATTCATTTCAGATTTCTTGATATAATTGAACTTCTCTTTATCGACGGAAATCCTTCAGGAATAAAAGCTATTATGTCGGTCATGAATCTCTGCAAGAATAATTTGAGACTGCCTCTGGTACCTGTAAGTAAAAATGTACAGGCACGGATTCAGAAGGCTGTAGAGGATATGCGCTGAAACATGGTCAGGCATTCGGTCTGGCGCCCGGTGAGGCGGCTGCAGTCTGTTGCTGGCCGTGACAATGTTTGTATTTTTTTCCGCTGCCGCACGGACACGGATCATTTCTTCCGACTTTCTTTTCGACTCTGACGGGTTCGGTTTTCTGATTCCTCTCCTGCCCTCCCCCTGCAGTTGAACTGTATTGCGAAAAATCACTCTTTGAAGTCCTTAGGTTCTCAACCTGACGCCGGCGCTGAGCTTCCCTGACCTGATCAGGATCCTGCGTCGGAATATGACCTTTCATAAGGGTGCTTACAACATCCTTGTTGACCTTGTTTATCATGGTCTTGAACAACTCAAATGATTCAAACTTATAGATGAGCAATGGATCTTTCTGTTCATAGGTGGCATTCTGAACCGATTGTTTCAGTTCATCCATCTCACGCAGATGTTCCTTCCATGCATCATCAATAGTAGCCAGTACAACAGTTTTTTCGTATGCCTTTGATAATTCCTTTCCCTCCGACTCGGCAGTAGCCTTAAGGTTCGTAACAACCTGGAACACCTTTATACCATCTGTTACAGGAACTACAACGTTCTCGTATATATGTGACATTCTGTCATATACATCCTTCAGAACAGGATATGCCTGCTGGGAAATGGATTCTTCCTTCCTTTTGTAGGTATCAAGAACTTTGGCATATACATTTTCGACTATTTCATCAGAGCCCGATTTAAGGAATTCCTGTGATGTAACCGGTGAGTCAATTGAGAATGAACGGATAAGGTCGAAGTCAAATCCTTCAAAATCACCATCTTTCTGATAGGTATCAACCAGATTCTCAGTAACATCATACATCATGTTTGCCACGTCGACACTTAACCTTTCTCCAAGCAGAGCATGCCTCCTTTTTTTGTAGATCACCTCACGCTGGGAGTTCATAACATCGTCATACTCAAGAAGTCTCTTCCGGATACCGAAATTGTTTTCCTCAACTTTCTTTTGTGCTCTTTCAATCGATTTTGTAATCATCGGATGCTGGATCATTTCTCCATCCTTAAGCCCGAGTTTATCCATTATACCGGCAATTCTTTCAGATCCGAAAAGTCGCATCAGTTCATCCTCCAGCGATACGAAAAATTGTGATGACCCCGGATCACCCTGTCTTCCCGACCTTCCCCGAAGCTGTCTGTCAACTCTTCTTGATTCGTGCCTTTCAGTTCCTATTATTGCCAGTCCTCCGGCTTTTTTAACTTCTTCTGTCAGTTTAATATCTGTTCCCCGACCAGCCATATTGGTGGCAATAGTGATTGTCCC